>JAHYIS010000012.1 GCA_019429385.1 ANME-2 cluster archaeon
CCGGTGCTCAAGGCCATGGAGCGCATGGAGAACGAGCATCCAATTGAAGTAGTCGGCAAGAAATTAAGGGCAATGATGCCCTGGCTCAATCCTGATAAAGATTGAGCTCATATTTTTCTATTTTTGTCAGTAATAGGAAAATATTGTCGGTGGTGATTTCGATACGTTTTTATATTAGTAAATCAATACTTAATTAGTCCTCACTATGATAATGATGGACATAGAATTGATATTTGAGGAGAGTTTAGTAAATGAAGAAAGATAGCAAAGAACAGAAAAAGGAAGAAGAAAAAGCAGCACAGGAAATCTTTGAGAAATCAAGATTGTTCTCAGCATAAAATCCAAAATTCATGGAAAATAAAATAATTGAATTGATAAAATTATCTTTTACCCCATTCTCAATTATTTCTCCAATTCCATTTTTTTCTTGTTTTCTTTTTCTCATTGCAACAAAATATTCGGAAATGAATGTATTCGATTTTTTTCTATTATTTATAGGAATTATTATCACGTTATTATCTAGTGGAGCTTCAAATTTCTGGAATCATACAAATGATATAAAAGAAGATATAAAAAATAATAAAAATAACGTATTGATTCAAAATATTATTTCTCAAAACTCTGCTATATTAATATCAATAATATTATATAGTATTTCAATAATTCTGGTATTTCTGATATCGATATACTTAAATCGACCAATTTATTTTTACTTCCTAATATGGGTAATCATTACATGGTGGTATTCGGACAATTTTTTCCTCAAGAGGATAGTAAGATTTCGCCTAAAAACACATTATTTAGGTGAAATATTTACGTATAGTATTGCATATCCAGCTTACACAATGAGTATTTGGCTAATATTTTCTGATTCTATAACTAAAGGAATAGTTTTGTCATTTTTATTTTTATGTTTCGGCATAGCAGGAGTTCTCCTTAAAGATTTAAAGGACATAAAAGGTGATCGTGAAGCGGGGCTAAAAACATTTGGAGTGATGTTTGCTCCATCAAAATTAATTCATTTAGCATGTATTTTTTTAATTTTTTATTTCTTTATAATATTAATTGCAACGAGTGAAAGAATTTTCAATCCAATGTCTGTGATAATTGTAATACCATTTATTTATCTAATTGATAGAACATATCTTCATTTTAGTAAGAAAAATTGGAAACTTGAAATCGGAGATCAGAAAAACATAAAATCAATGATAATGTCTGTATATTCATCATTGTTTCTTTTAGGTTTTACTAATTTCATCTAAATAGTAGTAAAAATGTTACCGCCACCTGATATATAATATATGTTTTCATCAGACTCGGCAATATATTCGCGTTTTTTATATCTGTCAGGTAAAAAAATAGATGGGGAAGCAGAAATTATTCCAAAATATTCATTAAATAAATTATTAATTTCGTCATTATAACTAATTATTCTATCTCCGAAAGCTGATATAGATCCAACATCAATAATAAAAAAAGCAAAATGTTCTAAATTATTTAAGTGATATAAGCTCGAGATATAATCATTTAAATTGATATATATCGGTTCATGAGTTAACAACACTTTATTTGAATATTCAGTTAGATCCAAAAAAAAAGGAAAAAGGTCAAAAGGAAAATATGCATTCAAACCAACACTTTGTATTCCATTTGTTTTTTTGTTAAAGAATATTAATATATATGGATTTTGAACTTGAAATTTACCTTTATCGAATTCATTTTTCAATTCGGAATCATTTTTTTCAAGTAAATTAATTATATTTTTGACAGCTTTTAAAGGGGGCTTACCACTAAGCGATATTAATACATTCTTCTTAAATAGAGCATCGAATTCATTTACAACACTAAACCTTTCTTTTATTTTTTCAATCGTCTCTTCCATAGTAGCCCCCTTATTAGGAAAAATATCATCATATACTACTTCAACATTATCCTTTTCAATAACCAGAGCAGCAATCCCCCCACCAATATCCTTAAAATTGCTGAAAATGGATGGCGAATTAAATTTTACCTGCGTATGCAATAGGTTCATTCCGACTATGGGCACCTTATAATCAAGCTTTCTGGCAAATATTTCAAGCACTGTGGGAGGTAAATAAAATATATTTTCCTGGTTACAATAATCTGATAAATTCCTCGCCATCTCTTGTTGTGTGTTTTCATCACCTCGATAAGCTTTGTAACTGTAGTATCTTCCTTTTGCAAAGAATTCTCCCGTTTTTTTCAAACCGGGCACATGAACTAATGGAAAATGAAGAATCACAACCCCTTTTTCACATTTAATTTGAGCAGCAAGCTTTTCTGCTGAATTTATAGCGCCCTTTTTTTTTGAACTTGTCACGTTAATTAGTGCATCTTTATCTTCACATAGCACAAGGGCTGCCCCATCAGTACGAATATCGTTCGGAAATATCATTCCATCCACAGAAGCCCCTATCTGTGGAATATCTCCAAATCGTTTCTGGAAAACATCAAGCATTTCCTGATAATGTCCATTATACTTCAAAGTGGCATAAAACAAAACCAGATCTGGTTCAAATGTCAAAGAAGCCATAGCTTTCTCAATTAATTCCTCAGCAGCAATTTTCGCATTTTTAATATTGCTAAAAACTGTCAATGTTCTCATGAAAAACCCTATATTTATTTTATTTACATTTTACTTTGTTAATATAAATATGTGTAGTTTGCATAAACATTCCATTCAACAGAACAGTAACAAATCATATACTTATAATAAGGTATATAAACAAGGAAAATAGATTTAAAAGAAAAAATAGAGTTAGAACTTTAAAAGGGTGTTTTACATTGTCTGAACGTTTAACTTCTGGGATATATGGATTAGATGAATTAATGGGGGGAGGATTCAGAAAAAATACCGTAAACATCATTAACGGCGGTATTGGTGTTGGAAAAACTACATTTTGCCTTCAATATGTCTTATTCGGGCTTAATCGCGGTGAAAAAGCATTATTTATCTCATTAGAAATGTCTAAGGAACAGATTATTCGTGATTGCAGGGCATTGGGTTATCTTGAGATAGAAGAACATATTGAAAATGAAAATCTTAAAATATTGCACATTTATGGAGAAGACCTCACATTTCCTTCTATCAGTCTTATCGATATAATAAAAAAAAATGTTTCACAAGGACAACACAATCGGATAATAATTGATCCGTTCACGCATTATTCCATGTATTTAGATAACGATAAGAGGAAATCAATAAGCACAATTTTTCAAAATATGAGGGAATTTGGTACAACCCTCATTACCCTTGAAGAATCTGAAAACATCAATACAATACATGCTGGATCAATGATGCCACTTTATCTTGCCGATACGGTACTTCGTCTGGATAATCTTGGTTTTGGAGAAATGTTTGACAGAACACTTCGGATCGTAAAACACAGAGGGTCAAAACATGGAAGCAGCCTTTATCCCTATAAGATCGAAAGTGGTCTAGGGTTAGTAATTCTTGCTTCAGAGCATGATATCAACCAGGTTACTCCTATTAATAAATTTGACAAAGAGTTCCTTGCTGCTATCAAGGAATCCAGAACAATTGACAAAGTCGGTGATAAATTGGCAAAAAGAATCGAATTGTTGAGAAATAACTGGAACCATAATGAAAGTCCGCAATTCATACTTAATTTAGTAAAAAGAAACGAAATCATACAATAATGCACCGAACAAAACTTGAAAAAACACTGGACAATCTTTACGAAACAGAAGGAGTGGATGCGTGTATTGTATATCGCATTGACGGGGCTCCAATAACTGTCAGAACACCCCTGGACAGTACTATTCTTGAAGTGATGTTCTGGCTTGAAAAACAAATCAAACACGTATTGAGAAATATGAATAAAGAGGGTTTAAAAGCAACTACGTTCGATTTTAAGAGTTACCAAATTCACATCACACCTTCATCCAGGTCAACTATATTAGCTACTATTATTGACCCCGATGCTCATCAGCAACTCATCTCAATAGAAATTGCAAGAGCAAAATCAATTATTAACAAATGTGTATCATAATGAAAGAAGTTCTCTTTTGCTGATTATTTTTTCATTTGTAGCTTTAACCTTTACCGTAATATTTTTATATACAGGAATACCACCAGTTGTTTCATCAGATACCAGAGCGTTTGACCAGGGGCTGTTTACCATGAACCCGATTCCTTTTTGTTCTTCCTTTGGTGAAAACACTGCTTTGACAACGATACTACCCCATTTTGATGTGAGTCTCACATTCCCCCCATCCTGAATACCCATACGCTTCATTTCTCCAGCATCCAGCACGATGACAGCAGATAATCGTTCACACTCCTTACCGGTAATGTCTTCTTCACATGCAGTGGACTGGAACACATCTCTGTATGTAACCACTGTTATGTCATATTCAGGAGCCCGTACGAATTTTCCAACATCAACTGCCATCATTTAATCTCCTTTAAAATCTGTCTGATAATCATCTCATCAGATAGGTGATTTCCATGAACCAGAGCATTGATATTAATGGTCTTGCCATCCATACGTACCGAAGTCCCTCCCACTTCAATTCCGGATGTACCTGAGGGAATGGTCACATCTGCAACCAGAGATGTCATATTTATGCAAGGGTCTATCAGTATGAGAGGAATATCTTTCAAACGTCTCGAAATGGATGCAGGAAGACTTGAAAGCGGGTCTGACCCTACCACCAAAACTGCATCAGCATGGTTTTTTATCTGCTCGACCACAGAGTACTCTATACCGGATATCGCTTCCCCTTCTGTGAACTTCACCCGATGAATATGTCCGGACTTCTCGTGCAAAGTATGATTAAAACCCCGCATATTGAAATGACCTGCCATCGGAATCAATGAATAATGAGAGATTTTGTTCAATGCATTTATAAATTCACAGAGCAGGGAAATATCTTCTTTTATGGAATAAACCAGCCCCAATCCTGCAAAAAGCACACCGAACTCCGCTTTCTTCAATATGGCAGCCAGTTCAAGGATACGTTTAACATCATAGTCAAAGGATAATTTTGGTACACGGCCCGATAGTGCATCTACCAGACCTCGCATGAACTCGGCATCCATTCCCGGGGGTATTCTGTGGGATCCATTCTTACATATCTTTGCGGTCATGGACTGCCTTACATCGATGGAGATTGCAGTCCTGTCCTCTTCATATCCTCGCTGCCTTAATTCACCCCTTGGGAAATATGAATATTTGGACATGTGTCTGGGATGGGAACTCATGGGGTCGGCACCCCAAAAAAGTATCACATCAGCTTTTTCTCTTACATCTTCCAATGTACATGAAGGGATGGAGCCGTTGAGTATTTCATTGACAATAATACCCTGGCAGAAGGATGACGTGGAATCAATGACACCCCCAAGTGTCCGGGCCAGTTCGATACCTGCCATCTGGGCTTCATTTGTAGAATTGCTCCACCCGTAGAGCAAAGGATTTTTCGCTTCCCGTAATATCCGGGCAGCATACTTAATTGCATCATCAGTATCTGCTTTTTTACCATTAATTGCAGGAATAGCCCGGTCTTTACATCCAAAGATCCGGGCTTTGCCTTTCATGCAGGCATGCTCAACATGTTCAAGTCTGTTATCAACCTTTCTTACCTGGATATCCTCGCAAAGCAGTGCGCATCCGGTACAGGTCCAGGTAAATGTTTCAGTCATGCATCAACCTCACTCAACTTACACAAATTCAATTGCTTCGGTTGGGCATGGGTCAATACATGCCCTGCAAAGAATCTTATCCTTGCCAAACCGCCTGCATTCTTTTACATTGGCTGCTTTCACTTTACCATCAACAACCTTGAATATGACTTTATCGTTCGTAGGAGCTGATCCCCTGCCTGACCCGTGTGGGTCATTGGCTACATCAACAGGACAAGCCACTACACAGTTCCCGCATCCGGAACAGAGTTCTTCATGGATGATAAGCCCGGTCTCCTGTGCACCTTCGATGGGCTTTAATATTTTTTCAAGTTTCTGCCTTGAATCGCTGTATTTATCATCTTTCATAAGTGGCGGGCATTCAGTAAACCGCCTGGTACCTGAGAGCAGTGCGACACTAAATGCCATGCAGGTTGACTCACCACATTCCTTGCAGTTGGTTTTTGGCAGTAGTTTATAAATTTCCATTGCATTTGCCATTGTGTAACCCCCCATTAAATATGGAACAGTACAGTCTATAGGTGAATTATGACGTAATTTGAAGTTATGTGTGGAATACTAATAAAAACTTCCTGCAACGAATAAATCAAAGTGGTAAATAGATCACAAAAAAGTAAAAAAGAAAGAATAAACCGGTGTTTTCACACCAGTTTATTGATTGGATGGTTAGGGTCCAGCGTATCGATACCCAATTCGTGAGCTGTTTCAGCCAGCATGATATCCACCAGTGCAACTGCCGGGAATACTGACCTGACGTTCTCGATAGGACCATACAGCAGGCAATCCGCACCCACGATCTGAGCTACAAGATTAGTTCCGATATCGGTGGGCATATAGGCTTCCTTGTGTTCTTTCTTGAACTTCTTAAGCCAATCCCATGCAGATGCCATATTATGGAAACCGCCACCAGTAGGTAATCCCAGATGTCCCTTGACAGCCATGATAGACCGTATGGTCGCACCAGAACCTGCACCAGGTGGCATAGCAGCCACATCGATGATAGGGCGCTTTATACCGCAATCCTTGGCAATTTCCAGCATTCCTTTGGCCTGGCCTGTGCCGCCAACCTCAAGGATCTCCATCTTACCTTTCACAGTGGGGTCGGTAGCATTGAATGCCAGTACAATGGCTGCATCAAGGTCGCTTTCCCTTAACGCAGTAATCTCTTCTTCATTGACACTGGCATTGATAGAATTATGTATGGCCCTGTCAGCTACGCCAATCTCGGTACAATACGCTGCTGCGGCTGCACGTACATCACCAGCAGATGAATCTATCAGGAATGCTGTTTTATTATCCACTTCGACGAACCAGTCAATAAATTTCTTAATAGCTTCCGGTGTTTCGCCTACTATCTGGTTGATATAGGGAATACCTGTCAGGTCTCCCATCTCTTGCTGGGTTTTCCACAATTTCTCAGCCGCATCTTTATCAAATATACCTTTATCTTCGTCACTCACGATTTTGTGCTTGCCGTAGAACATGGTACTGATAAGGACAGTTGGATATTGCCCTGGCTGTCCCCCCATCTTCACGCCACCAAACTCAAAGACTTCTTGTTCTTTATCAAATCTGAACATCTATTATCACCTCATAACAATATTCTTATTACTGCTGACAAAAGGGATTCTCCCTCCTGTAATTGAACTGTGGTTGTGGGAGTTAATCCCAATGTGGTCACGACCAATAGATACATTACCACAAGAATAAGTCCAATACAGATGCCGTACAGTATTCCAATGTCTCTGCCCAGTCGTTTACCGACTCTCTGTTGCATCTCGCTGTTCGTGAATTCTATCTTCTCATCTATGAGGTTAAGTTTCTTGATGACCTCCTGATAATCCATAGCATCCACTATTATCTCAGGGACCTTATTTTCAGCCATGTTAGATACCTCCACTGAGAACAATGGGCAGTCCTACCATTATGACCGCAAATAGAAATCCAATGACAAGACCTTCGAAGCCAGCAGCAACTCCAGAATCCAGTTTTTGGTTTCTGGCAATAAGTTGTCCCTTGTACCTGATGTTCTCAAGAAGTTTATCAAAAACACCGGCACCTGGTGGTCTTACCACCATGGGAACGCCTTTTCCATAGACATATTCGTCAGAATTTTCAGCCATCTTATACACCTCCCATGATAAGTAATCCAAGAATTCCAAGTGTCAGGGTGAGTCCCATCATTACTCCCTCGATCTTACCTGAATAGACACCCGACGCAAATTTATTCAGATTACCGATGTCAGTTGTCGCAGCTTCTACTGCCCGGATCCTGGACTGGATGAGCGCAACCTCTGCTGCCATTGGTCTTATACCTTTAAATTCTTCTTCACCTTCACCTTCGTCTTTGATTTCAATTACCATCGGTTCAGCATTAAAAGCACCCGGATCTTTGCCGACAAGCTCCTTTATCTTGGCTGTAATTTGTCCCTGGTCTTCCGTGTTCATTAAATTAACACATTCGACCTGTTCCTGGAACCGCCCAATTGCTTCATCGGTCAGGTTCTCAATGTAAGGTATTGCTCCCTTTGCACCGACAATCCTGTTTTCCTTGGTACCATTGGCATGTATATTTATTATGGCATCTCCAGTAAGATGACCTTTTACCTCAGAACCCGTAACCAGAAGGAACCTGATATTTGGATTTGAGATGATATTGGCCACAAGTTTTTCGATACCGATATTCTCTGTCTTGCATGGACCGGTTATGGCAGCTCCTGCATCAAGATGAGGTTTTGCTGATAGATGGGAACCTAACGTCGCCACTGCAACCGGATTATGCAGGCTGGCAATTTCGTATTCCCCTTTCATGACAGGCCATCCAATCGCTGCATCTTTTTTATCAGCCATTTACAAGCCTCCTAATTTTAATAATACGGCAAACAGGGTCATTAATATAAGACCACCAATAAAACCGTAGAATATGTTCGTCCATATACCTGCCGTTACTGCGGCTTTCTCTCGACCCGGGAATGTAGACAATAGTGGTTTATCCGGACCCAACGAGTTCATCATGTCAGTTACAATTTTATCCAGTTCGTCCACCACTGTTGATATATGGTCCAGAGAATACTCAAGTATATCATCATTTTCCTCTGCCAGAATACCTGACATGGGTTCCAGTATTAAATGGAATTCAGGTGCAACTCTTACGTGGCTCATTCTAATTCCTCCGCGGTTGGAAGTAAACCTGTTCCTGTTATCAGGTGTGCATCACGATGGGTCAATTTCATGAACTTCTTGAAATAGACCACCCAGATCACCAAGCCTACTATTGTGGTCAATGCACCGGATATACCATCCATACTTTCAACTGCCAGAGAAGCAAATCCGGCAACAGCCATGATAAGTGCTCCTTTCTCAACTGCGACCATGAGAGTTCGGTCCTGTTTTTCGTCAGGACCCAGGCAGGCATTGAATGGATGTAATATCGCCATCGCACCACCGATAAAGACCAGTGCAATGAACCCTGTCTCAACCACTGCCGGCATTATATCAATAATATTGAAACTACCTGCAATAGCTGTTGACAGGCCGATCATGACAAGAGCTCCGGCACCTGCGATCTCGACCATGGATTTTTCCATGATGGGGATGTTCATCTTCAGTATCTTGTTTGACATGACACCAATAACAAGTCCGATTATGGCTGCAACTATGAATGCTATGATCGGGCCTGCAACGACGGGAATTCCTGCAACTTCAGGAAGGGTTAGTCCGAACATGGATGCCACAATACCCATACCAAGAGCCAACATACCTATTGATGGAACACCGGTACCCAGACCGTAACTGCATACACGGCGTACCGCATCTGCACCCCAGACTGCTGCAAATATTGCACCGATGCCTCCGAGGAATGAGAATACGGTCGTATCCATGGCCTGGTTAAGCATTGTAAGGTAGATTCCGGCAAGTCCTCCAACGGCACCGAGAATAATGACCTGGTTCGGGTTAAGTAATCCTTTAACGGGTCCTCCTGCTGCTGTTGACATTATACAACACCTCCCATAATTGGTACTGCAATAATAGCGCACAACAGTGAAGCTATCAGGCAGGATACAATTGCTTTTGGTACTCTCTTAAACTTAGGATCGTGGAAACCTTCGATAGTACCACCGATATTGTAGGAAGCCAGAACAGAGTTCACATAGAACACTCCTGTGGCAAATATACCTGCAAGAGCGACAGCGCCTAAATTTGTAGGGTCACCAACAATTTCCATTAACTGGACATAGATCATTGAACCGCCAACGCCTCCGAGCAAAGCACCGATGGTACCGCTCACAAAACTGACAGTAGGAACTCCATGTCCTTCAGTACCTTTTGATACATAAATATCCTGCACATCTCCGGTGATGGGGTCTTTCTTGACCTTTGCAGATACCGGCGGTACACCTACACCATAGACATATATTACCTGACCAATGAACATGGTCACAGTTATCATGATCATTGCGCCTACTGCACCTGATGCCATTACCAGCATGAAATCAGAACCCGTGAATTCACCACTAATTGCAAGATGGTTATACATGAATCCTGCACTGATAAGTCCGGTCAAACCTGCACCGGCAGCCAGTTGGACAGTACCTGTACCTACGCCTGTTGCCTGGGCCATAGCCGCTGGGGCACCACCCACAGGTATAAAGTGAACACCAACACCAATGAGAACTCCTCCCAATGTAATTAATATGATAGTAATTGGGTCCATTATGCTGCTACACCTCCATCTACATCCTTGTATGGTCCGTATGCCTTTCTTGCTTTTACCTCAACCATTCTATTGGCAAGTATCAGTATCAAGACAATTATCAGACCGGCAATTATTGTATTCATTCCTTCGAATACTGTTGATCTCCAGTTATCAAGGAACACTGTTAAACCAAGAGCCAGTCCGGTCAGGGGACCGCCAAACTTCGCACATGCCCAGACATTATCCATACCGTTACGAAGACCGGATTCGGCCTTTCTTACTATGTTACCTGAGAATGCAGCATTCAATCCGCAGCCGAAAGGCTGGTTCTGGAACTCGCGTTCTGCTCCGTAGTGTACATCACCGGTCGATGAACCTATTGCACCAGCAGTAACTCCCCACAGGAATGCCAAAAGCGGCAGTGGGAAGGGATGTGCCATGAAGTGGTCCATTATGTATGAAAATGATACAATACAAAATACGGCGATATATCCATGTGCCATTATTACCGGGATATGTCCGAGGACCATATCCATATAAACCGGTTGTTTAAATCTTCTTTGACTTGCTGACCGTCCCATGTGAGCGGTCACAGAAAATAATCCCAGGATTATTGCAGCTGCAAAAGAGCCGATTGCGATAGCAAAAAATATTGACATGTCTTTTGCTATTAAAACGCTGGCCACCGTTGCTCCGGAAGCGCACCACAGTCCGTAAGCTGGTGGTTCACCGGATATGGCCTTATTAAAGATCCTGTGTGGAAAATTCATCTGGGGGGCCAATTGCACCTGTGAGTTCGGATTACTCTGAGAGCCGACATCCGACTCAAGATCTTCTGCCGCACCGGCAATAGTAGCCAGTGCCCCTGTTAGTGCAACAATGCCCAGGTCCATTATTATTGGATCAACCATTGTTCTATCCATCCTCCTATACTTTATATAAATATTAGTGATGACACCAAATTAATAGTTACCTGATACCATCAACATTTATGTCCTAAAAACTAGTATGGACTAGTTTATAGTGGATTACCAGATACCACATATAAAGTTTTCTAAATTAACATGCAGTGAACGAATTGATGGGAAATAGGTACACTACATGTATAGAAAAAAAAAAGAGACTGGATTTAAATTAAATCCTATTACGTTCCTGTTTCCCATGCTTCCATATAATTGAACTGGTGAGGTTTTATTGTATCGATTGAAATACCAAGTGCTTCAAGTTTTAGGTTAGCAATCTTTATATCTATTATCGCGGGTACAGGATGTACTCCAGGTTTAAGTTTATTCTTGGCAATGAACTTGACACATAAGGCCTGGTTGGCAAAACTCATGTCCATGACCTCGGCAGGATGGCCGTCCGCAGCCGCAAGATTTACCAGCCGTCCGTCTGCCAGTACATGTATCCGCCTGCCACCCAGGTCATATTCCTTAATATTGTTACGTACCGTTTTGACAGACCGTGCCATATCTTTCAACTGCCCAAGATTTATCTCCACATTAAAATGTCCTGAATTTGCAAGTATGGCACCGTCTTTCATGACCTCGAAATGTTCCTTCGTTAAGATATCAATATTTCCTGTAGTAGTGACAAAGATATCCCCTATTACTGCTGCCTCTATCATAGGCATGACACGGTAACCATCCATCTTTGCTTCCAGAGCGCGTATAGCGTCTATCTCAGTCACAATGACATTGGCACCAAGCCCATCCCCCCGCATCGCAGCTCCACGACCACACCATCCGTAACCGGCTATCACCACATTCTTGCCTGCTACAAGCAGGTTGGTAGTGCGGATAATACCATCCCAGCTGGACTGACCGGTCCCGTACCGGTTATCGAAAAGATATTTGGTCATTGCATCGTTTACGGCAACGACCGGAACTTTAAGGGCACCGTCCTGTTCCATGGCTTTAAGCCTGTGCACGCCTGTGGTAGTCTCCTCACAGGAACCCAGGATCTTAGGAATAAGGTCTTTGCGGTCAGTATGCAGTTTGAAGATCAGGTCTCCACCGTCATCGATCGTAATGTCTGGATTATGGTCAAGTACCGCATCAATTGCATCATAGTATTCTTTATCAGTGCAACCGTACCTGGCATAACACGAGATATTCTCCCTGGTATCCAGTGCCATGGCCACATCATCCTGTGTGCTTAAAGGATTGCACCCGCAAATAGCCACGTTAGCCCCGCCGGCAGCCAGGGTCTCAACAAGTACGGCGGTCTTTGCTTCGACATGCAGTGCCATTCCTATAGTATATCCGGCAAGGGTCTGCTTCTGAATTAATTCTTCCCGGATTTTTGCCAGTACTGGCATGTGATTACGTGCCCATTCTATCTTCATGTTTCCTGTTTCTATCATGTCAGTTTGCATTGTAAGTCTCCTAAATGATCAATTTGACTGTTCCTTGACCCTCTGAATAAGTTTTTCCACAGAGTTGGCAGTCTGTTCCATTATGTTCTTCTCGTCCAAGGCAGTAAAAATACCATCTTTCATCAGGACCTTGCCATCCACGATGGTCGTCCTGACATCTGAGCCCCTTGCAGCATATACAAGATGGGATTCCAGATCGTTGTTGGGTAGTAGATGAGGTTTTTGCATATCAACGATAATGATGTCTGCAAGCATACCCGGTTTTAATTGTCCCGCAGGTATCTTGAGGGCTTTTGCACCATTTACCGTGGCCATTTTCAATACCTGGTGTGCGGGCAGGACCGTGGGGTCAGTCGAATTGACCTTATGCAACAGTGCGGCGGTTTTCATTTCACCGAACATGTCCAGGCTGTTGTTGGATGCACATCCGTCCGTACCCAGTGCAACATTGGCATCCCTCCTTAATAGTTCAGGCACAGGTGCGATACCGGATGCCAGTTTCATGTTGCTGACAGGGCAGTGTACAATGTTCACTCCCCTTTTTGCCAGGATATCCATGTCGCCGGCTGACAACCATACACAATGAGCTGCCAGTACGCCAGGACCCAGAATACCCAATTCATCCAGTAAATGGATACTGCACATGGAATATTTCTCTTTCATTTCGAGCAGTTCTGCTTTCGTTTCAAGTACATGGATATGCATCCCGATAGCATCCGCTTCTGCCTGTGTCTTCACTTTGGCCAGGAATTCCCTGCTGCAGGTATTTGGTGCATGCGGACCATACATTGTTGTAATCCTGCCGTCTGCTGCATTATTCCATGTATTCGCAAAACGTATACCTTCCTTGAGGTCTGCATCACCTTTTGCTTCATTGAACAATTCGATCATACCGTGGGAAAGGGATGCCCTTAAGCCTGATTCTTCTACGGCCCTGGCAGCATGGTCCATGAAAAAATACATATCTGCAAAAGC
The DNA here is from genome assembly GCA_019429385.1 of ANME-2 cluster archaeon. NCBI lineage: Archaea > Methanobacteriati > Methanobacteriota > Methanomicrobia > Methanosarcinales > ANME-2 cluster archaeon. The sequence continues at coordinate 13,735 of JAHYIS010000012.1, forward strand.
AGTTGTTCCTGAGCGTATCATCTCAAGACAGGCAAGCAGGGTGCCGTAATATACATCCTCGCCCGTGAGTTTTGCCTCGGCAGGCCATATGTGTCCTTCCAGCCATTCTTTCAGTGGCAGGTCATCGGCATATCCACGAAATAATGTCATTCCTGCATGGTTGTGGGCATTTACCAGACCAGGCATAACGACACATCCTTTTGCATCGATAACTTGTTCTGCCTGTTGTGGCTCCTTGCCCACATAAGTAATTTTGTTATCTTCTATCAGGACGATCCCGTCCCGGATGGGTGGACCGTCCATGGTAATTACATAGCCGTTCTTAATAAGTATACGAGACATGTGAACAATAGATAGTATTTCAATGTTCTATAAGGTTTGCGTTATGAAATGTGAATATCGGTTAACAGGCACTTGAAAAGAAGAATGGTGCGCCGATCGGGATTCGAACCCGAGTTCATGGCTTGGCAAGCCACGGTGATAACCACTACACTATCGGCGCACAGTGGAATAATGTGAGACTTCCATAAGAGAATATAGTATATAGATTTTTGGATTGCATCATAATTACATATTGAAAAAATATTGGGATACGTCACCAAATGCTTTATGCTTAATTAATTCCAAATAATATATGGAGTGTGTTAGATGAGTGAATTCGAAAAAAATTCAATAGACAACGTAGCTTTTACCATTCTGGTGATGTTGCTGGTGGCAAGTGGGATATCAGCGATATTGGGATTTGTGATGTTTGTCCATTCCCAATATCTGGTATTATTTGCTGTGCTATTTATTGTGTTCCTGGCTATCGCAATTGTATTGTCATTCCTGGTAAAATGAACCATAGTTCATCTTAGAATGATTTATGAGAGAGCCCATAAGCAATAACTTCAGCATCCGGTATTCAGAGGAGTTTTTACTTTTCAGGGTCTGCATCCAGTAGCCATTTTCCCAACATGGATAGCATGCGATTAACATCTGGCTCATACCATACTGCAGTCGTTGAACATAAACTATTAAACCAACGATGACCATTAAACACGTTACTGAGGTAACCAAGCATGAAAAAGGCAATCATTGAAACCGATAAGGGCAATATCGTCCTGGAACTGTTCGAGAAGGATGCACCGAACACGGTAGCGAATTTTGTGAAACTCATAAATGACGGATTTTATGACGGATTAAAATTCCACAGGGTCATTTCAAATTTCATGGTCCAGGGCGGCTGCCCCATAGGCAACGGCACGGGCGGGCCTGGTTATAAGATAAAATGCGAGATAAATCCAAGAAAACACCTGAAAGGGACACTTTCCATGGCCCATGCCGGAAAAGACACCGGTGGCAGCCAGTTCTTTATCACACATTCTCCCCAACCCCATCTTGATGGTGTCCATACCGTGTTCGGCCAGGTCATCGAGGGCATGGATGTGGTGAATAAGATGAAGCAGGGCGATGTGATGAAGAAGGTAACGGTAGTCTGAACAGGTTTTTCTCTTTTCATATGTAGTTTTCATTCATTCTGGTTGGGTAGGCTCTACCCACCACTTTTTTGTAGTTCTTGCATATAGCTTTGTTTTTTTACATAAAGTATAACTTTGTATACTCAAGTTAATCCGATCATAGGGAGGATTTTCTTGTTGTCCAACTCTGTCCGACACCGGGATAGAGTCCATAGTTCCAAGGTAATGGGACCAATGAAGAATTTTCCTGTTTATTGTAATCCAAAGCTATGCACATTTATCGTGACTCGAACAACTCCAGCATTTTCTCCTTATCATTAGTCGGGAGCTTGCAAGCGTAGTCCTGGCAAACATAAGCTGTTGCTTTGCCTTCGATACTTTTCAGGTCACCTACAAATCCGGCAATATTGGCAATCTCAGGTGACTCTTCATCAGTTGGATGGAAAATGACTACTTTATTTGGAATGAATGCATGTCTTAGAGTCTCCAACATCGCCTTTGTGTCCTCATCGTTCGGATTGCCGGCAATCACTACTTCACTGGACGGGCCAATTGCAAAGTCCAGCGCCTGCATGAGCATGGTGTATCCCGCAGGTGAGAGTGAAACGTTCCCGGAAAAAGCCTGTCCGGTTTGGATGGCTTTTTTTTCAAACTCGGAATTACCTGTCATTCTGCCAAGACGTAGTAAATTCTGCATGGCAATGGAGTTGCCGGCAGGAACTGCGCCATCATAGAATTCCTTTTTTCTGAAAAGCATCTCTGTGTCCTCATCTGAAGTAAAGAAAAAACCGCCATTTTCTTCATCCCAGAAGTGTTTCAATTGAAATTCGGTGAGTTCAAGAGCGATTTTCAGGTATTTCACATCAAAAGTGGTCTCATAAAGTTCAAGCAATCCCCACACAAAAAATGCATAATCATCCAGAAAAGCAGGCACATCTGATTCACCTTCACGGTACCGGTGATAGAGTCCCCTCTCCTCTCTGCGCATTGTTCTCAGAATAAAATCGGCGGCCTTTGTTGCAGCTTTTTCATATTCATATTCGTTAAAGACCCTTGCACCCTTTGCCAGCGCAGCTATCATTAATCCGTTCCAGTCAGCTAGTATCTTGTCATCTTTACCTGGGGGGATACGTTTTTCACGTGCAGTGAAAAGTTTATCCCGGGCAGATCCAAGGTGTTGTTTGAACTCATCTTCCTGCATTCCCAGCTCCAAAGCCAGTTCAGGAATGGATTTTTTCAGGTAAGGTATATTCTTGCCCGTACTTTTTCCAGAACCTTCATCCCTGAAATTGCCATCATAAGTAATATTGAAGATTTTTACTGCAAGGTCTGCATGTTCTCCAGGTGCACCCTGGATTTCCTCAAGGGTCCACACATAGAATTTCCCCTCAACCCCTTCGCTATCTGCATCCTGTGCAGAATAAAAACCTCCCTTTCGGTCGGTCATATCCCGTAGAACATACGTGAAAACCTCTTTTGCTGTGTTTTTGAATTCCTTCGTTCCGGTAGCTTGATACCCCTCTATGTAAGCCATTGTCAGCAATGCCTGGTCATAGAGCATTTTTTCAAAATGCGGTACAAGCCATCTCGAATCAGTAGAATAGCGGTGGAAGCCAAAACCGATATGGTCATAGATACCGCCCATGCTCATAGCTTCAAGGGTCTTTACCACCATGTGAAGAGCCATTTCATCACCGGTCCGTTTCCAGTAGCGAAGCAGGAAATTCAGATTATGCGGTGACGGGAACTTGGGTGCATTGCCAAAACCCCCGTGTTGTTCATCAAAGATTCCAAATAGCTGTTCATACGCATTATGAAGGGTCTCTTCAGTAAGCTCTTCTCCCTTCATAGTTACTTCCCTGAGTGATGAAATGATCTTATCACCCAGATTGTCCATGTCTTTTCGTTGCGTATCCCACAGTTCCCTGATCCGGGGAACCAACTCCAGCATCCCTACTCTTTGGTACATACTTCTTTTAGGAATATATGTTCCAGCAAAGATTGGTTTTTTATCAGGTGATATGATTATATTAAGCGGCCAGCCACCACTTCCGGTCATAGCAGTACACACAGCCATGTAAAAACTGTCTATATCAGGTCTCTCCTCCCGATCGACTTTTATCGAGACGAAAACCTCATTCATTAACTCTGCAACCCCTTCATCCTCAAAAGACTCCTGCTCCATCACATGGCACCAGTGACAGGTAGAGTAACCTATTGATAGGAAGATGGGTTTATCTTCCTTTTTGGCTTTTTCAAAAGCCTCCTGACCCCATGAGTACCAATCCACAGGATTATATGCATGCTGGAGCAGGTATGGACTCTTTTGTGCAATTAATCGATTGGCCTTCTTGGTGGGCGGTCCGGTTCTATCCATCAGTCAATATTAGTATCGGGACGGTAAAAACATTACCTGTTCCTGCGGGCCATCCCCAAGAAGTTCTCGATTATCTTCATCCCTACCTCTGTCAGCACAGACTCGGGATGGAATTGCAGCCCTTCGACAGGATACTTCCTGTGTCGCAGCCCCATGATAATACCATCCCCGGTCCTGGCAGTAATTTCCAGCACCTCCGGCAGGCTCTCTTCTTCCACCACCAGGGAATGATACCGCCCACCCACTATGGTCGGGGGCAGCCCTGCATATATCCCGCTCTGGCTGTGTGTTATCTTTGAGGTCTTACCGTGCACCGGACCACCCGGAGAATGTATCACTCTGGCACCATAGGCAGCCGCAATGGCCTGGTGACCCAGGCACACACCAAGCACAGGCGTATGAGGGCCGAATGTCCTGATAATTTCAATGCAGTTACCGATATCAGCAGGATTGTGGGGGTTGCCCGGGCCCGGTGATATCACAATGGCATCCGGAGAAATCTTGCTGACCTCGTCCAGGCTTACGGTATTAGGTACTACCAGGGTATCGGGTTCAAAGACCGATACGTAATCCACAAGGTTCCACACAAAGGAATCCTTATTGTTCACGAACAGTACCTTCATGTTCCGCCCCCCAGCGCTTTCATCATAGCTGCCATTTTCCGCTCGGTCTCGTTATACTCGTACGTGGGGTCAGAATCGGCCACAATACCGGCACCAGCCTGGATATAGGCCTTCCCGGCTTTCATTACGACCGTACGGATAACGATGGCAAAATCTGCATCCCCGTTCAGTGAATAATATCCAACACCGCCGCCGTAGGGACCCCTGGCAGAGGTCTCCAGTTCATCGATTATCTCCATGGCCCGTATCTTGGGCGCCCCTGACAGGGTACCGGCAGGGAAAATAGCACGGGTGGCATCGAACTGGTCGCACTCGTCCCGCATCTGCCCTGTTACCGTGCTTTCAATGTGTTGCACATGTGAATATTTCAGCACGCTCATAAAGTCCTCCACTTTTACCGTGCCGGGTTTGCTCACCATTCTCACGTCATTACGTTCCAGGTCTACCAGCATCACATGTTCAGCTCTCTCTTTCTCATTACCCAGCATCATCTGTGCCAGCACCTCATCTTCCTCGGGCGTGGCTCCCCGGGGACAGGTACCTGCAATAGGGTTGGTAATAACTTTCCTATTGTGGATGGTCAGCAACGTTTCCGGACTGGCGCCGATGATCCCTGTATCACCGAACTCGAACAGGTACATATAGGGACTGGGATTCACTTCTCTTAATGTATGATAAACTTCCATAGGGGTCTGCTTGATGTCCAACTCGTATCGGCGCGATGGCACGACCTGGAAGATATCCCCGTCTATGATGTGCTGCCGTGCACGTTGTACAGCATGTTCATAGTGCTGCTGGTCCATATTACAGGCTATATTTCCTATCCGTGATGTTTGCGAGGCAGGGGTAAATACAACCTGTTTTGCTTCTTCAATGAAATACAGCAATTTTACTGCTTCGTCTTTCGTCTCCCCATACACAGATGCTGCATCTTCCTGTTCGCCAATGAACGGCGTCATGACCACATGGATGGTATCGGTCAGGTGGTCGAACACGACGGTCTTGCTCACCAGTGCGAACTGGGCATCAGGGAACTCTGAGGTATGGGCTGATGCTTTATCCATCCAGCAGTCATGTACCAGGTCATAGGAGTTGAACCCGATGATACCTCCGAGGAAAGTCTGCCTGTTAAAAGTGGTATTGTTCAAGAGCACGGCGCCGTTTGCAGGGAATGCTGCCCTTACAGCATCCAGGGTATCAAAACCCGGTTTGATCCGTCCGGTAAAACGACTTTTTTGTACCCCGTCTTTTCCGACATCACACACACTGTTCAGGTTATTTGAAACATGCCTTATCAAAGGTGTGAGCTTTAAATATTCCAGTGTTACCACCCGGTCCTTTACGGTGACCACTGCATCGGGGTCTGCTCCCACAAAGGAGAACCGTGCGTGACGCTGTTCCTTCTCAACTGACTCCAGCAGATAGGAATACTTGCAGGCTCCACTGATGTTCTCTCTTAACGCATGGTAGAGGTCAAAGGGAGTGCACCGCGCGGCAGTCTTGGCGCTCATCTGGATGATGGCTGGTCTGTTCATTGCTGCCAGGTCGCAGAATCCGGTTTTGGTCAGGTCAAACTGCATATCATTCATAATAGTGCCCCTTTTGCCTGTCGGATGAATGTTGTTACTTTGTCTTCGTCTTTACTGCCACCGGTTTCAATACCTGATGCCGTATCCACTGCATAAGGCCTGACTGTCCTGACAGCTTCGGCAACATTTCCTGGTTTCAAACCACCTGCCAGTATAACGGGCAGGTGTGAGGCTGCAGTTATGGCCCGGCTTAAGGTCCAGTCATGAACGGTGCCCGTACCCCCTGTTCTGTCATCGACTTTCGTATCCAGGAGTATGGCATCAACAGTGTGTTTCAGCTGTGATATGTATGCGATCGTATTTCCAATGTCAGTATCCTGGTCGATATGTACGGTCTTGATAAGTTTCACGCGAGTGGCTTTCCTTATTTTTTTCACTATCTCAACAGCCATGGAACTGTGGATTTGAACAGCATCAGGCCGTACATAATCTATTAATTCCATTGCCTGTGACACGTCATCAGGCATGCACACCATTACTGATGTAACAAAGGGAGGTATGCTTGTAATCAGGTCCCTGGCAGTTTCCCTGTCAATGTTGCGCGGCGTATCAACCGGGACCTCGGTAATGAATCCTACGGCATCTGCACCGCAGCGTGTTGCCATCAGGACTGAAATTCTATCCTTCATACCACATATCTTAACCCTCGGGATACAATATTTCAAGTTCTGGTTATTTGCTGATTGTTGCATACATTCTCACAGATATTTGTTCAACTGGTCGGGCACACCGGCAATGTTCACGAAGTTCCTGAGCTTTTCAAGGGCACTTCCATTATCTATGGTCTGTTGTGCCAGTTCTATACCGTCTTTCAGGTCAGATGCTTTCTCACCGACTACCAGTGCAGCGGCAGAGTTCATGACAACAATGTCACGTTTAGCCCCTTTTATGCCTTTCAATATTTTCACAATATCAGCAGCATTCTCCCGGGGTGTCCCGCCTGTGATATCATGTATGCTCGCCCTTGGTATTCCCAGTTCTTCCGGAGTGAGTGAATAGGATTCGACATTCCCACCATTCAGTTCTGCTACTGTTGTCTGCCCGAGGTTTGATATCTCGTCCAGGCCGCTGCCGTGAACCACAAAGGCACGTTTTGTGCCCAGCAGGTTGAGTACATTTGCCATGGTAATGCAAAGGGACTCGTCAAACACTCCTATCACCTGGGCTCTGGCATTCGCCGGGTTTGTCAGCGGTCCAAGGATGTTGAACACGGTACGCACACCCAGTTCCTTCCTGGGTCCACCTACCCGTTTCATGGATGGGTGAAAGATGGGGGCGAGCATGAACCCTATCCCTGCCTTTTCAATGGACTGTTCAACTTTTTCGGGAGGCAGGTCGATGCTCACGCCCAGTTCTTTCAGTACGTCTGCACTACCCGATTTTGAAGTAATGGAATAGTTACCGTGCTTGGCCACAGGTACTCCGGCCGCAGAGGTTACGATGGCCGACGCCGTGCTCACGTTGATGGTATGGGACGAGTCCCCACCAGTACCGCACGTATCCACCAGCGTGCCGCTGATCTTTGGTTTTATCGTATTTGCTGCCTTTTTCATTCCCCTGGCCAGGCCGGCTATCTCCCGGGCAGATTCGCCCTTCATCTTGAGTGCTATCAGGAATGCGCCTATCTGGGCATCAGTAGCATCTGCAAAGATACTGCCAATGGCAGATTCGGCTTCTTCTGATGAAAGGTCGTGTCCTGATGTTATTTTCTGGATAAATTCCTGCATGGTATATCACCTATATAATGTATATGTATGTACATTGGTGTATAGATGAGTACAATATATTTATACTTTGTGACATCAAAACAATTATAATATATGCTTTTGAATTTATACAGGTAAACAAAAGGATAGGTCCTCAATGAATTCAAAAACCGGTACACAGATCATAGCTGCTTTTATGATAATATCAATGGTGCTCTCTTCAGTGATTTATTTCATTGGAAATGATAACGGGGGTAATGGTGATATTCAACCTGTTAGTACTGTAACTGGAGATTATTTTAATGTCGGTGGTAAACAGGTATTCCATAATTTCTATTCTATAACCGATGGTCTGCAGATGTCACCACCAAATGTCACTTCAGCTCTGTTCGTAGATGTGGATTATATTTCATCCACTGCATTCCAGCCTTGGCATGAACAACTGTCATACAACATTACCACCGTGAAACAATTACCGAGCAGTGATGTTGACACGCTGTACCAAAGCAAAACCATGCAGATGTATTATGCCCAGTTACCAGATGATGAGATACTATTATTGAGTAATATGAGTCCGAAAACAGTTTCCTTTGAATATATAGGGCTTCCTTCCGCTGACAATCAATATCTCATCCTGTTGAGAACTGATGTCAAGGGGGCGAATGTCATGGGCGTGCCCACCATTTTCACTAAATCCCGTGATACTGCCGAAGAAGTCCTTTCCATAATTGAAAGCTGGGTCGTACCATCAACGGGCTATGATGTATTCCTCCCTGTGCTGAATCATTCTGATGAGTATTCCGAATACCAGGCCGTGAATTCACAGGTCGTATTCGCAGATTTGTACTATATTGGGATACACCGAAATGATGATGGTACTTTTACCAGGACTACCGTTTATTACAATCCCGCAAAAGATACTCTTTCACATATCCGGACCCTGGCAAATAGTGGACTTGACAGAGGATTTACCCGGTATGATATTACACAGGACGGCAATATTGTCAAAGTAGTGTTGACCGGGGAGTTCTCCCAGGTTAATGATGAGGCTATTCGTTAAGCGAATAGCCTTTTTTGTTAAGGAGATGTCGGAGAGTTGTGGAATAAACTCTTGCATTTAAAAAATGTTTGCCCAATATCTATTCAATTTCAGCAGAAAATTATAACATAAATCCAATACCAGTAATGGAACAATAAATTAAAAAACATTTTGCAATCCAGTATGGAGCGCTGTTATCACTTGAAATGCATGGTTTTTATTTTAACAGTTGCAATACTTGTTCAATCGGTCATGATAGCAGGTGCTCCGTCTGATGGGAATAGGATACATCCGGAATTGTCGGGGCAGATGGCCATATCTCAATCCAACAACAATCAAGATACTATTTTTGTTATCATATTAATGAAAGAACCGTACCAACTTTCTGGTGTAAAGAATAGTAACAATATTGGCATTATGGTCAGTAAGGACAGTAAAGACAATAAAGACAATAAGTATAATAAGCAAAGTCGCAGGGAAATTATCAAAACATTAAAAGAGGAGTCACAACGCAAGCAAAGCGAAATCAATCTTGCTTTGAAAGAGAAAGAGCCTGATAAGGTAAAGAATGTCCAGCCATTGTGGATTGTGAATGCAATAGGACTGGAAGCGACACCTGATATGATTGAGGAACTCGCACAAAGGGATGATGTAGCTGAAATTATTCCCAATTTTAAAGTTCATACACTTGAGGAGCCTATGGGTGGTAGCATTGTTAGTGTTCTTGCAGCCTCAACAACCTGGAGTGTGACAATGATCAATGCACCACAGGTTTGGGCAATAGGATTTAACGGAACAGGGATCAATGTTTCAATAATTGACACTGGAATTAATTATACACATCCTGACCTTGTTGATAGCTATATATTGGGATATGATTTCGTCAATATTGATAGTGATCCAATGGATGATAACGGGCATGGTACACATGTTGCAGGCACTGTTGCAGGTAACGGTGCAAGCGGAACAAATACAGGAGTGGCGCCTGGTGCAAACCTCCTTGTTGCCAAAGTGTTGAACGACAGTGGTTATGGTGATTTATGGAATGTATCTCTAGCGTCTGAATGGTCGATTGATAATGGTGCAGATATAATTTCAATGTCATTTGGTGCAACAACTCACTGGGATTTCATGACTAGTATGGTTGATAATATCGTAGCATCGGGTGCGGTTCCTGTGATTGCAGCAGGAAACAATGGACCATTTAGTTCTACTATTCTTTGCCCGGGTGACGAGGAAAATGCAACAACAGTAGGTGCATCGGATAGCAGTGATAATGTTGCTGGATTCAGCAGTCAGGGGCCTGTGGGTACAATAACCAAACCTGATGTGGTTGCTCCAGGAGTAGGCATTATTTCAACATCAATAAGCGGTGGTTATACTTCAATGAACGGTACTTCAATGGCCACACCCCATGTATCCGGTGCTGTAGCATTGATTTTACAGGCTCATCCAGAATTGGGACCTCTTGATATAAAGCAATTGCTGGAAGATACAGCAATCGACCTTAATGCAGCTGGTAAGGACAATTTATCAGGTTCGGGAAGGATTGATGTATACGAAGCGATTGCAACATCTCCACAGGTTCACAATATTTCGATTAACCCAGATCCAACTAATATCAATGCAACAATAAACGCTACAATTTCCGATATTCGTGATAATATAACATATACATTTTTTTATATTGATAATGACCAATCTAATTTTACCGTTTTTAAAGCTTTAGATGGTGCATTTGATACTAAAAAAGAAAATGTTACTCAAATCATAGATATTACTAATCTTCTCGAGGGAATCCATATCGTTCGCATAAGGGTCAATGACAGCCTGAATTACTGGAATAACAAAACGAATTTCAGTTTCACGGTCGACCTGAGTCCGCCCATCATTTCCCTCAGTTCACCTCAGAACAACTCATTTATCAAATCGAACACGACCATTAACCTGACAATCAATGATACATATTCCAGCGTCACCAATGTCACCTATAACTACAATGGAACCAACCTCACACTTTTGCCACCGTATGACATAAACACCTCCTCATGGCCCGAAGGCCCAACCGGTGTACCGGTATGGGCTAAAGACGGACCAGGAAATGTGAACTACTCAACATTCATGTTTACCATTGACGATACCCCACCGAATATTACCTCTGTTCAGCATAATAGCACTGGAATCATTGATATAGGAGATACTGTATGGGTGAACCTTACCGGAAACGGGGGAAATCAATCGTTCTTTACGATTTCCGGCACAAATGTCCATGTATCATTGGATACGATTACTTCAAACTATTATTCCCATAATTATTCAATCCTACTAAGAATCGAGGTAAACAGCTCTAACCTTACCGGTTACCTTATTGACAAAGCAGGAAACATTAACAGTTTTAACGCATCAACTCCCATCAGCATTGATTCGCTATCCCCCCGCATCAACCTGACCTCTCCTGCCAACATCTCGTATCTCAAATCAGGCACCATCATCCATTTCACAATCTCTGACATTTTCCTTGCAAATGTCACCTACAGCCTGAACAGCACACAGGCGAATTATACCAACATCACCAATAAGATATTTCCTGCACCATATGAGTTAAACACCACAGATTGGAACGAAAGCTCGTTCGACCTGACTATATGGGCAAACGATTCCCTGAACCACATCACCATCTCAGATTACCACATCATCGTGGACAACATTGATCCAAACCTGACCCTTACCAGTCCTGCCTCCGATTATTCGACAACCCAAACATCAGTAACCATAAAAGGGACCGGTGATGCGGATGCAGATATTACCATTAACGGTGTTCTGGTTACCAACAATAATGGTACATTTACCCAGACATATACCCTTGTTCTCGGGTATAATACATTCACCATCAATGCCACCGATAAAGCTGGCAATGTTAACTCAACGGTGCTGACTGTAATCCGATATACCCTTAATACCCCTTCAAGCGGGGGTGGCGGAGGTGGTGGCGGAACATCGGGTGAAGATTTTAACAATATAGCAGAAACGCAGACCCAGAGAAATACCATATTAAAAGATCGTCAGGTAAGTTATGGTTTCGAAAAAACACTTAATCCCATAATTTATATCAACTTTACTGCAAAGCTCAGTGCGGGCATGGTCACATCAAAGATAGAGGTATTGCGGCATACTTCAACATTGGTTGAAATACCCGCACCTGATCTGGTATACAAAAATATCAATATCTGGGTTGGTAATTATGGCTGGGCCAATGACCGGTCAATTGTTAATGCTACCATCATATTTGCAGTTCCAAAAGAATGGATAACATTCCACTCCGTACAGGATGGTAGTATTGCACTGTACCGATATCACAATGATTCATGGGAACCACTGCCAACATCCATCATTAACACAAATGGAGAATATATATATTATGAAAGTGTAACACCCGGTTTTTCACCATTTGCCATTTCGGGTGAGCCTGGTCCCGTCCCAACTGTCATCCGGACACCCGTGCCAGAGCCTGTGAACAATACCAGTATCATATTGATCTATCAGGTACCGGTTGAACCTGAACAGAATAATTGGAATGCCCCATTCTGGGCTTTCTTGATTATCATTGTCCTGTCGTTTATTGCAACTATATATGATAACCTGGATGGTATCCATACGGTTATCAACAACATAAAACAACGGGGATGGCGATAGTTATATTACCTATCGTGTAGTACAAGGGTCGAATCAAACCGATGAATTATGACGGACATGAGTAGATCACTCATTGTCCAGAAGGAGATTTTTAATCATGGCACAAGCAATGTACGTTAAATTTGAAGTCCCATCAGACCTTGAGAACAGTGCTTTGGAAGCACTCGAACTGGCAAGGGACACTGGCAAGGTACGGAAAGGAACCAATGAAGCCACAAAAGCTATCGAGAGAAGCACAGCTAAGCTCATATTCATTTCTGAGGATATCGCTCCTCCCGAGATCGTGGCCCATATACCACCCCTTTGTGAAGAAAAGAACATTCCTTATGTTTATGTCAAGAAACAGGAAGAACTGGGTGCAGCCTGCGGCCTTAAAGTAGGGTGCGGTGCGGCAGTTATTCTGGAATCAGGCAAAGCAAAAGACCTGGTAGAAGATGTGGCTAATAAGGTCCAGGCACTGAAGTAGGCGCTCTATCATGGCAGATAACGACGGATTCCCGGCAGAGATTATTGAGATTATAGGCAACACCGGCATGCATGGTGAGGCCTTGCAGGTGCAGTGCAGGATACTCGAAGGCAGGGACAAGGGAAGGATTATTACACGCAATTGCGTGGGCCCTGTCAGGGTTGGAGACATCCTGATGCTCCTTGAGACCTCTAGAGAAGCAAAGAAACTTGCCACCAGGTGAGATATATGGAAAGACGAAAATGTTCATTCTGTGGCGGCGACATTGAAGTCGGCACAGGTAAGATGTTTGTGAAGAAAGACGGTTCAACCATGTATTTCTGTTCAAGTAAATGCCAGAACAACAGGAACCTTGGCAGGATACCAAGACGAGTGGAATGGACCCAAACAGCCCATAACCTCAAATCAAAATAGACCTGTTGTCTTTCATTTTTAGGATAAGATATCATGCAAAGAACATATCTTATGGTCAAACCGGACGGAGTACAGCGAGGGCTTATCGGCAAGATCATCACCCGCATAGAGGAGCGTGGTCTCAAGCTGGTTGCCCTGAAAATGTACATAATTCCGGAAGATGTGGCCAGGGCTCATTATGCCGAACATGAAGGTAAACCATTTTTCACATCACTGCTGGACTTTATTACCAGCGGACCTTCGGTTTCAATGGTGGTGGAAGGTAAGGAAGCCATTAAAATAATGAGGGCAACAGTGGGTTCGACAAATCCCCAGGACGCATCACCCGGTACCCTACGTGGTGATTTCAGCCTGGACATGGGACGCAATATCATACATGCGTCTGATTCAATTGAATCTGCGAACCGGGAAATAGGCATCCATTTCAGTGAATCCGAGATCGTTACATTTACCAGAATAGACGAACAATGGATGTACGAATGAATACCGTCTGATTTTTTTTTGATTCCGTCGGCGAACCATAGGTTCGCTGACACATAATTATAAATTGTGTCGTTACTATATTAAGAATGGGACATAATTTTTGACAGGGGATATTAAATGGCACATGATAAAAATCTCCGTACTCCAATTGTATGCGTTATGGGTCATGTAGACCACGGCAAGACCAGTCTCCTGGATAAGATACGTGGAACTGCCATAGTCGAAGGGGAAGCAGGTGCCATTACCCAGCATATCGGTGCTACTGAGGTTCCTCTGAATGTAATTAACAGGGTATGTGGAAACCAGGTCAAGGATAAATTCAAACTTCCCGGTCTGCTTTTCATTGATACCCCCGGACATCACGCCTTTACCACACTACGGTCAAGGGGTGGCGCACTGGCTGACCTGGCAGTAGTGATCGTTGACGTGAATGAAGGATTCCAGCCCCAGACCATTGAAGCTATCAATATCCTGAAACATTATAAAACACCCTTTGTCGTAGCAGCCAATAAGATCGACCGTCTCCATGGCTGGGACCCGATCCCAGGCTCACCGTTCCTTGCATCGTATAAAAAGCAACCAGAACATATAAGGTCAATTCTTGATACGAAGTTGTATGAATTAGTGGGCGAGCTGTATAATTATGGCTTCAGTGCTGACCGGTACGACAGGATACGGGATTTCCAGAGCACGATCGCAGTAATACCTATCAGTGCCAAAACTGGTGAAGGATTGCCTGATATACTTACCGTGCTGCTTGGACTGGCCCAGAAATTCCTGGAAACAAATCTTGAATACAATACTACCGGGCCGGGTGTGGGCGTGGTGCTGGAGGTCAAGGAAGAACGTGGATTAGGTATGACCCTTGACGCCATCCTGCATGAAGGCGAGATAAAAGTAGGAGATATGGTGGCGGTGGGTACATTGAATGACCCCATAGTTACGAAAATCAGGGCTTTACTAAAGCCCAGGCCACTGTCTGAAATTTCCAGGGAGGAAAAGTTCACCCAAGTTAAACAAGTTACTGCTGCGGCTGGTCTTAAGATATCCGCCCCGGGTCTGGATGATGCTATTGCAGGTGCACCTATACGGGTGGTCACCAAAGAAAACGCCAAAGCCATTTCTGAGGAAATCCGGTCCGAGATAAACCAGACCAGAATTGAGACCGATACTGTGGGTATTATTATCCGGGCCGATACTATCGGCAGTCTCGAAGCTATGGTAAACGAACTCAAAGGAGCTGGAGTACCGATTCGAAAAGCTGATATCGGGAATATCTCGAGAAGGGATATTGTTGAAGCTTCTGCCATTGAAGACCCCTTATATTCAGTAGTAATGGGTTTTAACGTGGACATACTTCCCGATGCTCTTGATGAACTCCAGAGAACCGATGTCAAGCTCTTTATAAGCGATGTCATTTACCGGCTGGTGGACGATTTTGAAGAGCATGTAGAGAACCTCAAGACACTTACTGAAAAACAAAGAAGTGAAGCCGTCATCAGGCCAGGGAAGTTCCGTATCCTGCCAAACCATACATTCCGCCAGAGCAAGCCCGCTGTAGTGGGTGTGGAAGTGGAAGGCGGGGTTATCAAGAAGAAACTGAATGTGATAAATGAAGAAGGAGTTCGCATTGGTGTCATAAAGATTATTCAGGACAAAAGCGAGAATGTCGATGAAGCCAGGTTTGGCTCACAGGTAGCAATCTCCATTGAAGGACCAGTAGTGGGCCGGAATATCAAGGAAGGTGAACTGCTCTACATTGATGTACCTGAAAAACATGCCAAGATCGTGGAACAGGAACTTATCGATACGCTGTCCCCGGATGAACTAAAAACACTCAAGGCATTTTTGGAGATTAAACGAAGAGGGAATGTTTTTTGGGGAAAATGAATTCCAGTAGGGTCTGTTTTTAATAATATATCATACCATTGTGTGTATTTTTTCAAGTAATTTAGGTTCATTCAAGTTACTCAGTACACTGGTGAGCGTGCGCCGTGTAGAAGTATGGTAGTATTCCCGTGTGACCTTTGCATATGAGTTCACAGCATCTTCAAGCATCTTTCTGTCCTTGGTCCTGGCTCCCATCCGTACCAGGGTTTCAGCTATGGCCTGGAACATGGAGGAGCGCTCGAACTCATCTGTAAGGTTCTCAGCAGCACGTTGGGCCTTGACAATACACTGCCTGGCCCGGTCTATTTCACCAATTTCAAGGAACAGCCCTGTCAGGTCAACATAAGCTGACACCCGGAAAATTTCCTGTTCGATGTTCCCGGCCTTATCAATCACATCCAGTGCCATCTCTGCCCTGTCCAAAGGTGTTCCTGTCCCTGCCACGGCAATTGCATCATCATTGTTATACAGCACACGGGAGATGCCTCTTAGCGCAGATGAGCGGTAGGTATTATATTCAATGGTCTCGACAAGTTTTTTTGATGCTTCGATTATCTGTGCATCGCTGTTTGTTACACCTACCTCTGCCATGGCCACTACCACTCCCTGCAGACAATGACTCCTGTCATGTCCGGTGTCGGTTTTGGCTGAAAGTGCTAAAGCCCGGTTGACCAGTTCGGTATTGGCTGTATTGCCTGCAATGCGGGCTGTAGCCCTGACAATGTCTACAAATGCCTTTGAACGGTCATGTGCGTCTATGATGTGCTGATTGAACCGTTCGGCAGCATCCAGATAGGCAGTATTGTTCGTCTCAACCGCCTTTTGTGCCAGTGTAGCAATACCGGCCCTGTATTTCTTGGAACGGTCGGTATCGTTCTTGATGGCTTCTGCCGTATCTTCAAGATGCCTGATAAAATCCTCTGCTGTATTATCCACCATAACATTGACCTCACATTATTCATTCATCCCTGAACCTGAAATATACCCTTCTGTTGTTCTTACCCTTGTTCTCGGCCTTGAATATCTCGATATGAGGTATCTCGCCAGTATTAGTTACGTGGGTGCCTCCGCATGCCTGCTGGTCCACCCCGGGTATGGTGATGACCCGTATTTCCTGTATATCGGGTGGGAAGGCGTCCTTGAGTTTAACGACTGATGGTATCTGGAGGGCTTCATCCCTGGGTAAGATATTGATGCTGACCGGAAGTTTTTGGTCTATGATCTCATTGACCTTTGTCTCGTATGACTGTATGAGTTCCCTGTCAAAATCTTCAAGATTGAAATCCACCCTGGTTTTTTCTTCACTGATCTGGTTGCCGGATATCTGTGCTCCGGTTTCGGTGTGGATGGTAGCTGCCAGGATATGGCTGGCTGTATGGTATTTCATGAAGAGGTACCGGCGGTCCCAGTCAATGACAGCTTTTATTTTGTCACCGGGAGTCAGTCCTGGTTTTGAGACCTCGTGGCTTATGGTATCACCGAACTTGCCGGTATAGACTACACTAAACTCTTCGGTGTCCTTGAGGAACTTGCCTGTATCATGGGGCTGCCCGCCTGAGTTGGGGTAGAAAAAGGTCCTGTCCAGCACTACAAATTTATCGTCCTTCACACTTTCAACAGTGGCATCGGACTCCCTGAGGTAGCAATCTTTCAGATATAGTGCATTCATGAAAGATTAATCAGCAGGCTATTAGATAAAATTGTTGTTCCATTCACACCGATTTTCGTCATGTGTTTATACATCATAATTGAACCATGGTCAGAATCTCCAAAAGCGACGTTTTTTTTGCTCAAACATGGCATAGGATACGATTTATGAAAAACCTCATTTGATTTGAAATATGTATGGATTATGGAATTTATAATATTCAATATTTATTGTTTAATCTTCATAATCAACATATATAGATGGGTTTAAGGTTCATTTTGTGCTTATTTCTATGCCATAATTGATTCTGGACGTTAACTTATCGTTGGATATCAGAATTTTTATGTTCCATACACGGAACATATTCTAGAGCGAGATTCCATGAAAAAACGTCACTGGCCTATTTGTTTTGATGCGAAAATGGTAGTTTTTTTGTGGAATATAAACGGCTGACGAAAATCGGTGTTAAATGATTGAATCAAGGAGATTTTTTTAGCGACGTGCTGAATTAATGTGTTTTCATCTTAATTTTTCAAAAATAAGACCTGATTTTGGTTATTTGACATGTTTTTATCAGATATTCAGAACTAATTTATTGTGAATATTTACTGTCAATACCTTTGATCCATAATTTCCAAATGTAATCAGTCATTTCCGTATACAACACAACAAATATAGCAAATAATATGAAAATTGCGAATGTTTCTTTATTTATTTTGAGTTCTGCTGTTTCTTGGAAAATGCCTGATGTATTTATAATAACATATGCAATTAGCCAAATTAGTTTGGTTGATTTGTTTTTTAAATAAATTTTTCCTGCGATACCTCCCACGACTGCCAGAAGTATTACTACAAATAAATAAAAAAGAATGAAATCCTTCGATGCTACTCTCCAGAAATTATTTATATGAACAGATATAATCATAAGAATTAGCAAAAAAGCTATAATTAGACCTCCTTTACCCCCTCTAATAATATATGCAGTTCCTTTATTGTGCACCATTTTAGTATTTCCAGCCCTAAATATAACATATTATTTTTCAATAAATGAATGATTGACCCTATTAAAAAATAAGGTCAATTTAGCTAAAATGTTTTATTTGAAATCGATTGAAATTGAATTATATTTTACATATCCTTTGAATTGGGTATCCGGCAAATCTCTATCTGTTAAGGCATCTGCCCATCCTTCACCAGTAAGTAAGGACGATGCACTGGTTTCAACCTGGAGATACATTGTATAATAATGACCCGATTCAAGATATACATTTTGTGTGGAGGAAAAGCTTTTGTCTTTATTTTCATACCAAGGTTTTGCCGATGAAGACCAATGATATATTTGTTGCGTATTTTTTACTTGACCTGTAGTTCCATCCCACAATATGGCAGTAACAGTCATTTCAGAAGAAGCTGCAAGTATATTCCCTGAAGATGTTTTTATCCATCCTGGCATTTTGATGTCAGCTTGTTGACCACCTGTCCCTGAAACGTAGAATTCTTTGCCAATCTGTGTCCATCCCCATTCGCTTGAATATCCTGGAGTTGCACGGCTTGTAGCTTCTGCTTTTCTTTCAGACGTATAAAAGTGAGCATCACTGTTGCCTGTTCCCAATCCCCCATTATCATTGTTTCCCCAGTCTGCGGTGGTAAAAGTCGTATCAGTACCTAATGGGACATCTGTGCAAGTATTTATAGATATTTCACCATTATTGATAGGCAGTTCTTTTTGAGACTTTTCCAGCGATTTTTTAATAGAATTCTCCATTTCTTTTTTAGAAGTGGTTTGAAGCTTTTCTAATTGCTTTTGCTCTTCATGAGTAGTGCCTTGGTCATTTATCTTCTGATCTGTGGTGGCCATACTTACAGTGGGTACAAACGCAATGTTCATAATTAACATCACCGCAAGCACCGCACATAATTGCATTCCTTTATTTCGTTTCATATTCTTATTTCCTCCAAATTATTTCTCCCGGAGGCAAAACAAGCAAGTTTTAAATACATTTAAAGCTCCTATTATATTGCCTTCGGGCATAGTGGGGTTGCGGCCTGATCTTTAGCGATGTATGCCTAAATCCCACCTTCTTTTCATGTACTTGATAATTGAATCAGTACAGCAAACCATACTCATGCACACTATATAAATATTTTGTTTTTTTTCAGAAATATTATCATATAATTATATATATTCTTACTAATATATCGGATATATAGTAATATATCTATAATTAAAATTGGATAATGTGAATACGCTTTTGGATAATCATTACTTTAATGTCACAGACTATAAAATCAAATTTCGATTTAACACTGACGACGTCTTCGGAGAAAAGGAACCGATAAAACTCTGCTTCCATGAATTATAATCTTCACCAAAACAACCCTTCATGCGTGGTCTGTTAAGTGATGAAACGTGAAAAATTACCGTCCTTTTAGTAAATTATTGATTGAAAACAAGATATTATATCTGGTGAAAATTCCCAGTACACCATTAACCTACAGCCTGCACCAGCCCGAATCCATATACATTATCTCTCGCAGGCACTCCCAGATCGATCGCACCATTAGCCATTGCAGCCCTGACCTCATCAGGTGAAGCTCCACCATTATCCTGTAACATCAGCGCAGCCACTCCGCTCACAAAAGGCGCTGCCATCGAGGTCCCGTTCATTGAACCATACCCTCGGTACAGCCATGGGAAATCGATACCCCACCCGGCGCAGCCAGCTCAACTTTGCTGCCATGAATTTATTAGAAAACCTATGAATAAGGCAATAAATAATTGAATGACTAACAGAATAAATATAT
This sequence comes from ANME-2 cluster archaeon, assembly GCA_019429385.1. Lineage (NCBI taxonomy): Archaea > Methanobacteriati > Methanobacteriota > Methanomicrobia > Methanosarcinales > ANME-2 cluster archaeon. The sequence goes on from JAHYIS010000012.1 coordinate 33,928, forward strand.
ACCACCTTGTAGCCGGAATGTGTGATGTGTTAATTATTGATATTCCTATGAAAAACCAAACAGTTATTATAGTTATTATGACTAACATTTGGACGGTTGTGACTTTCTTTTTCATTGGCTTTATCTCCAAAAAAATTGCCCATCGGGTTTCCCGACGGGCATTAATTTGCTTCAGACCGGTCCATAAGGTATTGGAATATAATGATTTCTATTTAAACCTGCATACGAATCCATTATTCCGTAGTCATATGGCCACCAATTAGTATATTTATCAACAAACTTACTAATATCACTTATTTCGACCCAGTAATCAAAATCCCCGTCTGGACCCGCATAGATCATATAAACAATTCCAATAACAATTCCAGCAATTATTGCAGCACCTGCCGTGGCTGCTACAGTAAGGGCGATACCAGCTGCAAATAATGCTACTAATATAGCTGCTGTTAAGGTTGGTATACCTATAAGTACACTTCCATTAACTACATTGGGTGAAAACCATATTCTTAGGTATCCATCCTCAACCCACACCTCAAATTTAGCGTTTCCATGATCTCTTAATGCAGCTACATCATACTCGGTTAGAGCTTTTGTTTTATCATAGGCATAACCAGTAACTCTTACATTCTCCCCTATATGTTGGACTGTAAGAAGTTCTTTATCCTGGCCTGATTCTATCAAATATAACTCAGTGTCATCTGTCTTAGACAAATGGGTCATTTTAACCTTTTGTTTGGATATTTTTCCATTTGCATCAATCGTTGGAACTGTGATAATCTTATCATCACCAACTTCTATAATTGGATAATCTTGTTTTGCAAGGTCTTTGAACATTTTCTTCTGATCTTCAGTCATTAATGCTTCAATTTCTTCATCAGATAGATTTTCAATATCTGATAAAGTAAGACTTTGGAAATTCGATATATCGAACTGATTATTCTCAAATTCAGCTTTTGCACTCACTGCAGGCACAAACGCCATACCTACAATCAGCATCATAGCAAAAACAGCTCCTAGCTTCATACTTTTACTTTTCATATTCTTATTTCCTCCAATTTATTTCTCCCGGAGGCAAAAACAGCACGTTTTAAATACGTTCAAAACCTACATTATATTCCCTTCGGGCATAGTGGGGTTGCGGCCTGATCTTTACCGATGTATGCCTAAATCCCACCTTCTTTTCATGCACTTGATAATTGAATCAGTACAACAAACCATACTCACACACACTATATAAATATTTTGTTTTTTTTTCAGAAATATCGTTATATAATTATATATATTCTTACTAATATATCGAATATATAGTAATATATCTATAATTAAAATTGGATAATGTGAATACGCTTTTGGATAATCATTACTAGAATTTCACAGACTATAAAATCAAATTTCGATTTAACACTGACGACGTCTTCGGAGAAAAGGAACCGATAAAACTCTGCTTCCATGAATTATTATCTTCACCAAAACACCCCTTGATGTGTGATCGGTTAAGTGATGAAACGTGAAAAATTACCGTTCTTTTAGTAAATTATTGATTGAAAACAAGATATTATATCTGGTGAAAATTCCCAGTACACCATTAACCTACAGCCTGCACCAACCCGAATCCATATACAGTATCTCTCCCAGGTACACCCAGGTCGATCGCTCCATCAGCTATTGCAGCCCTGACCTCATCAGGTGAAGCTCCACCATTGTCCTGCAACACCAGCGCAGCCACCCCGCTCACAAAGGGAGCCGCCATCGAGGTCCCGCTCATTGAACGATACCCCCCGTCCAGCCATGTGGAATAGATACCCACACCCGGCGCAGCCAGTTCGACTTCGCTGCCGTCTGCGCTCCAGGATACTACCATGGTATTCTGGTCATTTGAATCGGATTAATTGCTTTTAGCAATTATATTACAATCATCATCGCTACCATTTTAATTATGAATTAAAAAAAAGGGCTCATTGAGCCCCAATAGAATCCAACAACTCATAAAGAGGTATTTTTCTATATTTTTCGGGAACGTCAGGTCTCACTGCTTGATTGTCCTCTGTTATACTGAATTTCCCAAATTTCCAGGAAGTAACTCTATAATGTGTCCTGGCACTATTATCAGTGAATGGATCTTCTTTTGTTAAAAACAGCATTACTTTTTCTCCTTCCTCAAACTTTGCTTCATCTTCTACAATGCCAATATAGTTTCCTACTTGTCCACCACTTGTTCGGACAGTAATTACCTGTGGTGTTGACTCATCTTTTATTGTCTCATCTACTCTAATAATTACATCAGTATAGATAGTTTCTTCCTGATATCTTTTATTAGCTTCTTCTTTAGATGTTGGCATACCAGTATAATCAGGTTTTTTCCCATCTGCTGTGTTCCATCTGCTTGGGAGAATTTTTAACACATGACCAATTATTATACTCTCTGAGTTTTCATAAATGAATGAATTGTTAAGTACTTCCTCAGACCATGAACTGGTAGTTATTGTATAGGTTGGTTCTTCTTCACCAAATTTTTCGATATTGGCATTCAAAACAGCAGCACCAGTTATGAAAATCGCGAATAATAATATTGATATGTAATATTTATTCAATTTTATCTTCTCCTTAAACATTTAATTATTCAGCTCCGTATAAAAATTTAATACCATCTTTATCATCGAGATTTAATGTTCTTCTGTAAGTAACTCCTAGACCCCCGAATCCATACATTGTTTTTATTACATCATGTGGTCCATACAGGTCACCTAAATATAAGAAGTGACCAAATTCATGAGTAGCTACATCCTGAACATCATGTTTATTGCTTTCCCCTGTTGTAGACCAGGATAAATCGCCATTAAATGTCATTTTAACTGAGGTAATCGTTGTCCCAATTCCTTCAACATCTGTCTTTGCTTGTGGTCCACCGGTTCCAAGACTTTTTTTGAAAATGTTTGCAGTCCAAAAATCCTCTTTGATCCTGAACGTTGAACCAGCTGAATCCCAAGTAGATTCAGCATTTCTTATAGGGTCTTTCCATGATGAGGGTATCGACTGGTACCAATCCCATCCATAATATGCTTTATTTGCATCCCACTTATATCCTGGAGCATCATATGCACTCGCAGGTATTGATGAAAATAGTATTAGCAATGCAACAAAAAATGTACTTAATAGCATTTTTCTATTTCTCATATTCTTATTTCCTCTAAATTATTTCTCCCGGAGGCAAAACCAGCAAGTTTTAAATACGTTTAAAGCCCACATTATATTGCCTTCGGGCATAGTGGGGTTTCGGCCTGATCTTTACCGATGTATGCCTAAATCCCACCCTTCTTTTCATGTACTTGATAGTTTAATCAGTACAGCGATTCATAACCAAACAAACTATATAAACAGTTTGTTTTTTTTTCATAATATATTTACTAAATTATATAATAATATATATTTATCGATAATTAAATATTGGATATATGACATAAAATGTATACTATTAATACACTTTAGGATAAGCATTAGAAAAATTTCACACACGAAAAAATCAAATCCTGATTGCACGAATCTCATCTCAAGAGATTTTGAACTGATAAAACATCTACTCCGCATGTTTTTTAAATATGCATCAACCCCTTACTTTTCAAAACACCCATTCATCCCCTTTCCAGCACAGTCACATCCACACTCCTGTGCCTGGGTCCGTCCAGTTCAGCAAAATAAATGCGCTGCCAGGTACCCGGCACCAATTTCCCGTCAATGACAGGAACAGTCTCACTGGAGCCAGGCAATACAGCCTTCAGGTGAGCATCAGCATTGTTATCTATCCTGTCATGTTCATAGCCAGCAGAGAAAGGAATGAGCTGCTCAAGCAAGTTCAGGATATCAGAGCAAAGACCTGATTCATTCTCGTTAATGATAATGGAGGTTGTGGAATGGCGGGTACTGATCACACATATTCCATTTTGTACTTTGCTACCTTTGACACGTTCCCCAACCTGTGCCGAAATATCCACTAACTCAATCCGTGAACCAGTATGTATATCCAGAGACATAGCGTTCCCTGGATACAAAAGTAGTCAGATACCTTAAATATACTGGAGCTTGTAGGACGCGAAATTCAGGGTTACCATACTTACTATCATGCAGGCAGATAAGGAATACAGCACAGTATCCACAGGGATAGTACTAAGACTTCCATTGGCGATAAACAGGATACCACCTACGATCGATATGGCAAGGAATGTCATACCCGTAGAAGCTAATGCACCGCCGACCAGCGACCAGGGATGCTCGGCACCTCTTCGCTCAAAGAACACAGAGCCCAGCGTGAACCCTATTGCAAATATCAGGAGAATCACGGGTGCCGGTAGCGGCAATCCGGTGTCGAACAGGTAAATGATACCCAGCGCAACTGCAATCATGGTCAGGGACATACCCAGTACTGTAGCCAGTGTCCGCAAAAAATAATTATCCATAGCTATTCTAATTGTCCATCCCTCCGATATTAAACATTTTAATTAAATTATATACAAAGGTGTATATATCACTTTCCCTGAAAAAATCCCTGAAATCACGAAAGAGCCCTTATCCGCCCATTTTTTTCATCATCTTCTGGAGATTGAACTTTCCGCCACGCAGACCCTTAAAAGCCTGCTGCATCATCTTGTGCTGCTTAAGCAGGAGCCGGACATCTTCCTGGGAAGTCCCCGAACCCATAGAAATCCTTTTAATCCTGCTGCTGCCTACGATCTTCGGTTCTTCCAGTTCTTTCTCAGTCATGCTGTCCATGACAACCTTGAACTTCTTGAGCGTGCTCTCAGTGGTCTGGTACTGTTCCTCTGATATGTTCGTACCTTTCGGAATCATCGGAAGACCAGGTATCATCTGCATTATCTGTTTAAGCGGCCCCATCTTTTTCATGGCTTCCATCTGTTTGTACATGTCCTTCAGAGTAAACTTTCCCTTCATCATGTTCTCTACATCGAACTCTTCTTCAGCCATGGCTTCCTGTGCCCGTTCGACAAGACTTTTGATATCCCCCATACCCAGAAGCCGTGAAATGAACCGGTCAGGTTCAAACTTCTCAAAATCGTCCGGTCTCTCTCCGGTACCGATAAAAGCAATGGATGTTCTGGTCTCGGATACTGCAGACAGTGCTCCACCACCCTTGGCTGTACCATCAAGTTTACTGATTACCACTCCGGTAATACCGATGGATTGATTGAATACCTTAGCCTGTTCACTGGCCTGTTGGCCCAGTGCCGCATCAATGACCAGCAACTTATGTTCGGGCATGGATACCTTATGTATCTCCTCCATTTCCCGGATCAGGTCATCCTCCATGGCATGCCGTCCGGCGGTATCGATGATCAGCACATCGTGTTTGGCCACAGCCTGCATCCCGCGCCTGACAATGGCAACGGCGTCCTTATTGTCCTTCTCGCCATAGAAGGGAACATTCAACCGGCCACAGAGCGTGCTTAACTGTTCATAGGCTCCGGGTCTGTATGTATCAGCGCATATAACAGCCGGTTTCAATCCTTTTCTCTGGAAGAACCTGGCAAGTTTTGAGGTAGTAGTGGTCTTACCGCTGCCCTGGAGGCCCACCATCATGATCTTTTGCCCGGTAAGTTTCACACCGGTCCCGGTACCCATGATATGTATGAGTTCCTGGTACACGATATTTATCACATGTTCACGGGGACTCATACCAGGGGGAACATCTTCCTTCAAGGACCGTTCCTTGATAGTCCTGGATAATTCCATAACCATTTTAACATTGACATCTGCCTGCAGCAATGCGCGCTGAATTTCCTTTACAGCTTCTCCCACAACCTTTTCATCTATCCTGCCAGCACCTGCTAACTTTTTCAGAGTATTTTGCAGTGAACTTCCCAGTTTATCCAATACCATGGTGACCTTCCTATCGAAATTTACTTTTACATGTGTTCAAGATAAATAAATAACTACCTTTAAATTACGAACACAAACGTGAACCAGGCAATCAATACTAATATCACAGAATGTTTCAATCCTGCCATTGCTTCGCCTTCCCCCATCTGTCCTGCTACCAGACCCGAAGAGAATCCCTGTATCAATGATGCATGGAAGAACAGGCGGTTGAACGTATCAGGATTGAAAGCACCTACGAATTTCTCGGCTCCACTACCGGTTCTCGCAGCAGTGACACCGGCTTCAGCCATCACAGGAATGAAGCTATACGACAGTATCCCGATCACGAACAGGAATACCATGAATGACATGTAACTTATGACTACATAAATAATCATGTTACTGAGCCTTTCCCGTTCAAGAAGTTTAATGGTATAAGCATCAGTGGCAGCTACTTCCAGGACATCCGGAACATTACCACCAGCCCGGCTGGCCTGGTTTATCAATGCTACAGAGCGGTGTATCAGTGGTGTTTCAACCCTGTCTGCAAATTTTTCAAGAGCTTCTTCAAATGATATACCCCAGGAGAGCATGGAATCGATCTGCCTGATCTCAGGACTCAGGTCGCCATACTCGCCTTTAGCGATTGTGTTAACTGAGCGGGTAAGAGTCATTCCTGACCGGTTCATTTCGGCAACGTCCCTGAGGAAATTAGGGAAATACTCTTCTATCTTCTTGACAGTCCGTCTGTGGGTATGTTGAAGTATTCCGGGGGGGATTATTGCAATCAGTATGGAGAACAGCACAACATGATCGAAGGCAGGAGTAAAACCAGTTTGTATACCGAAAAGTATCAGGAAGGTTATGGCAATAGGAAGACTGAATACCAATCCATACATTGGCTGTCGTTTCATTTGTTGCTTAGGTGACTTTAGGAAATTACGTATATTAATCCATTTCCTGGCTTCGGTTATTTCCAGAAGTACTTTATCCTGTTCCAATCCCTCTGAAAGAACATCAAGCTCACGATTGTCTGGAGTCAAATCTTTCATCATATCTTACACCTCCGGAGTAATGCTGGAAATAAGTATTACAAATGTCAGGGTGGCTAAAGGAATTGCGATGTATATCAGTAAATACATCAACATGAGATCCATACCGCCCATTGTGGCCATGACCGACATCATTACAATTAAAAAGAGGGGACCGGCAACAAACGCTGTAATATAGGTCTCAGCAATAAGTCCGAGGGTTTCAAGGAACTCCTGTTGTTCCCGTCTATTCTCAATAACGTACTGATTCGCTTTGATCTTGAAATATGATTCTAAATCACCACCGGATGAGACGATAGTAATTGCTCCCTGGAGAAATTCCTGGAACCTGTACGATGGAGTCGTAGAAGCTACCGTCTTCATTGCTTGAACAAGGTCAAAACCAAGTACTTTTATGTTCCTGACTATGTATGATGCTTCTTTAGCTGCTTCACCATATATTGTATTCTTTGCAAGACTGCTCAAAATATCGACAGGTATCACACCGGCACCTGACATTGCAGACATATAATGCACGGCATAGGGAAGCATCAGATCGATATTTCGTTTTCTATCGCTGTTAATTGCTTTAGGGGCATTTATGAAAGCAACATATGTCCCGCCGCCAAAAACAACCACAATTAAGATGGTAGAGACCACTTTCCAGAAAATATCTTTATACTCGCGGAAGCCCAAAAAAACATCAGTTACTATCGAACGAGAAAAAGTAATGTCCGGTACACCAAGCAATGATACCAGGAGAACCGCAACAATCAACCCGAATAGTGCCATTAAAATCGAACAGGTAACTGCCATCGACAGGTACATATCATAACTAATGTTCATTCTGGTCTTGAGCAAATCCTGTCTCAATTCAAAGTAATGTTCGCGCCGCTTTTTAAAGTATTCCCCGAATAAATGATATGAATAACTACCAAGATGCTTAATTGCCATAAAGTTCTTTCCTCACAATTTCCATCAACGTTTTTGGTTCACGATAGTACGATACAACGATCTTGGCCACATCTTCATAATGTTTAACATTCTTCATCCGCGCCCATTCAAGGATCTCCTGTCTCTGTTTGAGTTCAATCTGGAGACGTTCATCGTTCCATCCTCTGTTCTGCAATATAGATTCAAGGACATACGACCTTCCCGAATAAATAAATTCATCTTTTGACGCATTCCATGTGAAAACCTCATTTGTGAGCAATTCTCCGGTCCTGGGGTCAACTCCTACGATCTCTGTAATGGATTTAGCCCGTCGGACTCTTTCTTCTCCGACCCTTACCTGCACCTGGATAATGACAATATCAAGTGCCTGGAGCATTATCCTTGGTACATTTATGGGAGGATTCTCAAGTCGGTGTACCACAGATTGGACAGAATCTGCATGCATGGTCGAAAAAGTAGTGTGACCTGTACTCATTGCCTGGAATAACACGTACGCCTCTTCACCCCGTACTTCACCTACAAGAAGGTATTCAGGACGCTGTCTCAATGCTGCCCTTAACAGGTCGTACATATCAATAGAACCTGCTTCGCCACCCGTGAACGTTTCCCGGGTTACACCAGCAATCCAGTTAGGATGCGGCAGGTTCAACTCCCTGGTATCTTCAATGGACACAATTTTTGTCTGTGGCGGAATGAACAGGGCCATAGCATTCATAGAAGTGGTTTTTCCTGACGCAGTTCCACCTGCAAAAATGAGATTTTTGTTATTCTCTGCAGCTAACCACATATAGGATGTAATGGATGTCGAATATGTATGGAAGTCTATAAGGTCGGGTGGAGTCAGCGGGCTTTCCTTGAATTTTCTGATAGTAAATGAACTGCCCCTGGTGGTCACTTCCCGGCCAAGCGTCAATTGTATCCTTGAACCATCAGGCATCGTGGCATCAAGGAGGGGATCAGCAATAGAGATGTGTCTTCCACATATCTGTGCTATCCTTGTTACAAATCCATCAAGTTTTGACTCATTATCAAATTTTATATCAGCCTCGATTGAATCGTATTTCCTATGGTACACAAACAGGGATGAATGTGGACCGTCACAGGAAATATCCTCAAGGTTGGCGTCATGCATGAGCGGATCAATAATTCCATATCCCATAAACTCGGTAAACAGGAAATACATAATCTTCGTAAAGGATATGGTATCAATTTTTATTTGGTAATCCCAGAGTATATCTGTCACTTTATCCTGCAGATATTTCTTTGCGCCTTTTTCTTCCAGCTGGGTAAGGTTTACATCAAGGGTTTCACCAAGCCTGACCTTTAGTTCAGCGAATAGTTGTTTTTCGCCTTCGGTTAACTCTGGTTCAAGGGTCTGGTACAGATAACTATGGGAGTTAGGATTATAGACCACCCTGACATAAGCATAGGGCACATTTACTTCATAGACTTCGATCTCATCATAGAGAAAATTTGTTGGTAAAGATAAATCGACCAGAGGTCCGTGCTTTTCAGGGTCATAATCTTCCAGTACCAGCTTTTCCCGTTTAAAGCGCTGGGTAATGCGTTCGATAAATGAAAGTTTTGGAACAGGTATTTCTTCAATGTCCGGAGATAAGACCGCTTCTGTTTCCAGTCGAGTGATTTCCTGTAATGTCTTCTCCCATATTGATTCTAGGGAATCGGGCAATACTACTCGTCTGTGTTCTATTGTGCGACTGTCACCAATACGGTATCGCAACCTGCCAATATTGATCTTATCTCCATCTGGCATGATAAGTTCAGACAGCATGGATTCAGGTGTTGCAGATTCTGATTGTTTTTTCTTGATAGTTACAATATTGTTGTTTACCTGATTGTTACTACTGGAAGTCTCATCTCCCGCGATAATAGACCTGCCAGATTTTGTGATTACAGCATCCTGCGCCTTCTCGACAGCTTCCGGTTCATTGAAATCATCATGAGATGTATCAGGAGTTGATAAGACGGATGAGTCATCTTGTTCAGGTTCAGTCACTCTCTCCCCTTCATTGAAAGTACCTGGTGAAACGTTCCGATGGTCCCTCATTATACGGGTATTTTCAACAGACTTCAACCGATTTTTAAGGTCGGTTTGATCAGCCTCCGAATCATTTTTTAACATTACCAAACCTTCATTTTTTATGCTACACTATATATTCTTTTTATTCAGATTGATGTAATAGGATATAAAAGTTATATGAGACCTAATAATAATTTGAGATTCTATAATATATTCTATGATATTATTTAGCAGTAAGTAAGTACTTATACGTAACGATGACATACATCATAAATTCTATGCAGGAAGATTACTATTTTGTCTGTCGTGAACTCATCAGTAAGATATTAGAGGGTACTATCAAGACAAAAATAGACCTAAGCAGGGAAAAAAAGACACTCAGCGCACAACATCATCTCAGCAATTTCCCGGGAAATTCAATGATATTGTCCCAGACACTACCTGGTGAGTATGACAGTGTCATTGAATTGCTTCAAAGAAAACCAGTAAGGACTATTTCAGGAGTGGCTGTGATCGCAGTTATGACATCCCCTGCACCCTGTCCTCACGGTACCTGCATACCCTGCCCGGGCGGCCCTGATTCAGATTATCGGTCACCCCAGAGTTATATGGGGCACGAACCAGCGACAATGAGAGCGATACAACATGATTATGACCCTTATCGCCAGGTTACCGGGCGGCTGGAACAGTTGAAACTGATAGGCCATCCTGTTGATAAAGCTGAACTGATAATAATGGGCGGGAGTTTTACAGCAAGGAATATTTGTTACCAGGAATGGTTTATTAAGCGGTGCATCGAGGCCATGAATGATTTCGGGATATATCGCAATGCTTCTGATACCCCTGATACCCGGGATAATTCCGACACTGGTATGTTCAGGTATTTTGAGGATGTACAGGCACGCAATGAAACTGCACAAATACGAAATGTCGGCATGACCATTGAGACGCGTCCTGATTGGGTGGGTACAGAAGAAGTAGATAGGATGCTGGGATATGGCGGCACCAAAGTTGAGATCGGGGTGCAGAGCATTTATGATAACGTGCTTGAAAAGATGAAACGGGGACATGATGTTTCCCATACAATAAAGGCTAACAGTGTGTTGAGGGATTCAGGGTTCAAGGTAGGGTTCCACATAATGCCCGGTCTTCCTGGTTCAACTCTTGATATGGACTTTAAGATGTTCGATACATTGTTCCAGGATGAGAAGTTCATGCCTGATTACGTGAAAATATACCCGGCCCTGGTAACGCCCGGGACCGGTCTCCATGATATGTGGACGTCAGGCGAATACCATGCCCTGGAATTGGAAGATGCCGTTGAACTCATAGCGAATGTAAAGGCCATACTCCCTCCCTGGGTCAGGCTGCAGCGGGTGCAGCGGGATATTCCGGCATGGCAGATAGAGGGCGGTGTGACAAAGAGCAACCTCAGGCAACTGGCAGGGGAACGACTGAATGAGAAAGGGGGGAGGTGTCGCTGTATCCGGTGCCGTGAAGCTGGCCATAAGGGGCTTCGTGGAATCGAACCTGGGAATGTCAGGAAAGTGGTGGAGTCTTATCGGGCCTGTGGAGGGGAAGAGCATTTCATTTCTTATGAAGATATTGAGCAGGACGTGCTAATCGGTTTTCTCAGATTGAGGTACCCACACGCACCGCACCGCCCCGAACTGGAGAACGCGGCCCTGGTCAGGGAACTGCACGTGTACGGGTCTATGGTCAGTGTGGGACAAAAGGCGGGGGAAAAGCAGTGGCAGCATAAGGGCTATGGTGAAGAGTTGCTCAAAATGGCTGAAGAATTAGCAAAGGGAGCAGGGTTTGACAAACTTGCCATTATCAGCGGTATAGGTGTCAGGGGATACTATCGGAAACTGGGCTTTGAGCGGGATGGACCCTATATGGCAAAGCTCATATAGCTAATGAAAACAAGAAAATCCTCCCTGCGGTCGGATTAACTTGAGTACAAAAAGTTATACTTTATGTACTATCCAAAAAAAAAGTAAAACGCTGAGGAGGAGATTCGAACTCCTGAGGTGCTGTGCACCACCGGTTTTCAAGACCGGCGCCGTGGTCCGCTTGGCTACCTCAGCATGTTGAGCAATAATGGCAACAGAGGAGGTTACTCCTCTACAGCCACTGGTTCAGTTGCCTCCCGGGCAATATTCTCATTCAGTTCTTCTCTATCTTCCATTCCATCTACTGTTTTTGTTAGCAGGTCTTTCGTATAGGTTTCTACATACAGGACTTCTGTAAGGTCTGTGTATTTCAAGAGGTCCAATGCCATCTGGGCCTTGGAGGTGATCCAGTGTCTGGAATAATTAAATTCCAGGGGTACGTTGAACTTTGCTATGGTACCATCAATGTCGATGTCCAATTCCATTCCCGTGTACAGAGTGCTAAGACCCACAGCCTTATCCTGTAAATTTTCAAGAGCGGCATCTATCTTATAATCATACGTTATTATCTGCCCTGCCATAGGAATGTTAAAATCTACGCTGGCATGTCGCCCGAGTACTTTTACCACGGTACCTACCTGTCCGTTGATCTCTATAGGCATTCCTACCTGTGGTTGTTGCTCGAACTTTTTCATTGGTAACGCTTTTACCAGCTGGGGGTCCCGCACGCCAAAAGCCTTTTCGGGGGGTATGGATATCGTACCTTCATGACCGACATCATGCTGTTTGATATCCTCTTCGAGGCCGGCAATTATCTGGTTCACGCCTATGATTATCACATCGCCGCCGTATCTTCTATTTGGATTGTACAGGTTATGAACTTTGGCAGCCTCTTCATTGGTGGTATCGAAGACCGTGCCATCCTCCATTTTTCCTGTATATGAAATTTTTATGAAATCTCCTTCTTTAATGGTCATGTTGTAAACACCGAAGCTCATAGATAACGGGAAGGATAAAATAAGTTTCTATGGAATGCCCTCATCTGACTGATTGAAAAGTATTAAATCAATGCAATTACATCAAAATTCCAGGCAGGGATATTAATGGACAAGGTAATGGAGATATATGAAAAATTGAAAGACCGGATAAGCCTGGAAGAATTCCTAAGTTTGGTGGATGAAAAGGAAGCACAGATGGCCGGACTTGCCGATAAATTTACAGCGGCCAGACTTGTTGCTATCAGCATGGGAATATCTGATGATGAGAAAAAGATAGGAGATGTTACTCCGGATTTATCAAAGGTTGTCCTGGTAGGCAAAGTAACTGCCTGTTCAGATGTGCGTGTATTTAACCGTGAAGACGGTTCAAGCGGCAATGTTGCCAACCTCACATTGGCTGACGAAACCGGTTCCATCAGGGTGACATTATGGGATGCTGCAGCAGACCTGGTAAAGGTAGGCGATATTGTATTCGGGGATTCCATCCAGGTATCAGGTTTTGTCAGGGAAGGTCGAAATGGACTTGAGGTCAGTGTGGGAAGAGGTGGCAAGGTTGATAAGATTGCCCTGAGCGAGGACATTCAGGTAAGGATCGACCCCTACAAGATAAATGAGGTCAAAGCAGGGATGGGGAATCTGTACCTGGTTGCCAAAGTGCTTGACATTTCAAACCCCAGGACGTTCCAGCGTAAAGACGGTTCTACCGGGAAAGTACGTAACGTGACCCTGGGTGATGCCACTGGCAAGATCAAGGTCACCTTATGGGACGAGAATGCAGTTACCCTTGATAAGATTAAACCAGGGGAAAACATCGAGATAACGGGCGGATATGCGAAAGAGAACAGTTTCAGTAATCAGGTGGAGATCAATCTGGGAAATAACAGTTCCCTTCGTACAAGCAGTAAAAAAGTAGAATTCAAGGAACAGTTCACACCCATTGCAGATATTGTGCCAAAGCAGCAGTACAATATTGAAGGACATGTCACAGGACTTGACGAATTAAAGGAATTCCAGCGCAAAGACGGGTCTGCTGCCCAGGTATTGAATATCCACATATCAGATGATTCAGGCAGGATACGGGCTGCTCTCTGGGGTGAACAGGCTGACATCATACATGACATCGACCTGGGAACACAGGTACAGGTCATTGACTGCTATGCAAAACCCGGATGGAACGATGAAGTAGAATTAAGCGTGGGCGAGCGCAGCAGGGTGATTATCGTTGAAAAAGGATAGGGTGATAGACTTTATCGGCCCTGTACTTTTGTCTTTTTAGCCTTTTTCAGTTTCTTCTTTGCCATCTTTGTTCTAAATTCGCTGACCTCTTCCACGGTTTCTTCTTTTTCTTCCCTGTAGAAAAGCAGGCCTGCTACCAAACCAAAGACCACTATGAACAGCACGAAATAAAACTGAAATTCTGTCAACGGACTGAAATCTATATGTCTGAAAATAAATGTATCAAGTACATAAATTATGGCTGTAGAGACTATTGCCATAATCAATGAGTACTGTATGACAAGAAAGTTCTCCGAATATGTATTTTGGGTTTCAGATTTCATTGAGCCTATCTCCTCTCACTTCTTTGAAGCTTTATAGGTAAAAAAACCTTTTGTCGGGAAATTATTCTTTATCCTGTTCGATTATGAACGTGCCCACATATCCACAATCTTTACATTGATATTGAAGGCCGGTTTTCAGTCCCATATAATAAGTAATGCTGGTGGAACCACAATCCGGGCAAATAAGAATACTGGCGGCCCGATTGTGGGAAGCTTCCATCATTTTCTGTTCCAGTTCAATGAAATTGTCTGGAATTTCAGGACTGTTCATATTTCGACCTTCTCAATGTTATGATGAAGCACGTTCCTTCGCCTTCTCTACTTTTAACGACGATTTTCCCACCGTGTCCCTCTATTATCCTCTTCACAATAGCGAGACCCAGTCCAGTACCGGTTTCCTCTTCAAAAACTTCACCACCCAATGTATAGAATTTTTCAAAAATATGTTCGAGGTCATTTTGGGGTATGCCAATACCATTATCTTTCACCGTTATCTGTACATGCTCGTGGGTGTCTGCCACTTCAATCTCTACTCTGCCACCCCAGGGCGTAAATTTCAATGCGTTATTTATCAGGTTTACAAATACGGTCACAAGAGCATTCGTATTTCCTGTAATTTCTGGAAGGTCTGAAGGTAAAGTTATTTTTATCGCAATTCCATGGTCATAGGCGATTTCATAAATCGTTTCCACCGCAATATCAATTACGTCACGCAGGTTCACCTGTTCCTTCTCAAAATCGAGCGCACCAGATTCAATTCTTGCAATGTCCAGCAGGTCATTGATCGTCCGGGTTTGACGGTCAACATTCTTGATTATTTTACTGATAAGCTCGTGACTGTCTATCTGTTCATGATCGCCCCCGGTCATCAATAATTCTGCAGACGCTTTTATCGCTGTCATAGGTGCCTTAAGTTCATGAGAAACCATAGAAACAAAATTTGATTTGAGTTTGTCGAGTTCTTTCAATTTTGAATTAGCACGTTCCAGTGAATCATTGAATTCATTAAGTTCCATTGTTTTTCTTTCAACTTCAAATTCCAGTGACTTATTCCATCGAAGAAGCAGGAATATTATAAGGGTACCACCCATCAGCGTTATAATGGCAGATAATGCTACAAATATGGCCTGTTGGAACAACATGGAATGCATCAATGCAACAACTTCGGATTTGGGACTGACCACTGCCACCGACCACAGGCGTCGGTTCCATTGGATTGGAGAATATGCAACAATCATATCTTCTGGTTTGCCATTATGAGAATAATTTACAGCATTATCAGGACCCTGTGAAAACAATGCATAATTTCCAGTACCTTCTGAACCGTTCACTTGCTCATAGATGATGTGTAAATATTGGGAATGAGAATTATTCAGGATTTCAATACTATTTTCTCCCTGTGCAAAATAACCAGACCCATCAAACAGCACCTGTCCATTGCGGTCAATCATGTAAACGTACCCGTTGGAATTATACGTTTCAAGATAATTTTCAGATAACGTTGACATTTTAATGATGGCAAGTATGGTTCCCTTATAGCGTAACCCTTCAAATACGGGAACCCAGATAAAAGAGCCCAGCCCCCCTTCAATCAGTTGCATTGGATTGGTACAATATGTACCTGTTTCCTTTGCATGTTCTATGGGCCACTGCTGGTTGTTCTCATAAAGGTCGTATCCGATAGGAACATACTCTTCAGGGTAACCTGTTACCACTATCCCAGTGGAATTGATAAACTCAATTGCATAGAAACCCTGGCTGCCTTCATAGATATCTTTGAATAACCTCTGGTACTCATCAGGCGTTGCACCCGGTTCATTCTTTCCCAGAGACTCGACCAGATTTAGTTTCTCATCCAGGAATTCCATAATTCCTGTTGATATCTGCCTGGCAAGCAGGAGTTGCTGTTCATTATACTGGGATGTGACAATTTTATCAACTTTAATGTGGGTATTGACACCAAAAAATACAATAAATAACAACAGTATAATACTTGCAATCGCTATTAAGAACAGTACTTTTTTATCAGATTTGTAAAACAAATCATATTTTATCGGAGCGACCATTGAATCACGTGCAGAATTTTACGTATGTGATTATTTTCATAATCCCTGAATTGTATTACATTGT
The DNA here is from genome assembly GCA_019429385.1 of ANME-2 cluster archaeon. NCBI lineage: Archaea > Methanobacteriati > Methanobacteriota > Methanomicrobia > Methanosarcinales > ANME-2 cluster archaeon. Next base: position 50,404 of record JAHYIS010000012.1, read on the forward strand.
GTCGTCGTATATTTTTACCAAATATTTTTATCAGATCGAATTTTACTTCTTACGGTGGGATAATATTTCCTGGGACATACGTTTTTTTATCTGCATGAACTCCATATCTGAAACACCTACTACTTCAAGCACACCATCTCTTAAAAAGCAAGGTTTTGATATCTTGCAGCACCAGGCCATACTACCAAAACAGGTACTATCCCCATATTCCAGAGGAGTACCCTTAACAAAATCAAGTTTCAGTCGTGCAAATTCCTCTGCGCTCATTCCTATCTGCTTCAATGCATTGTGCACTGCACAGGGTTTCACCGGCAGGCAGCAAAAGGTAAGTGCTCTTAGATCCCCGCCGCCGCAGATATGCTTGGGAGAATTATACCAGCCATTCATCATCTGTACTGAAGTAACCTGTTCAACTAAGAAACGCAATGTATTGGGATTATTCATAACAGCCCTGGCAACTGATACCATATCAGCACCCCGTGAGAACATAGATTTTGCTGATGAATAGTCTATAATTGAATTGTTACCGATAATGAACAGTGACGTATGGTTCCGTATCTTCCTGATGACATTTACATCAGCACCTCGACCGCCCATTGCATCAATGTGGATTATATGTGCTCCTGCCAGGTCAATGACCTGTGCTACTTCAAGGTCATCCACAACATTGGCCCGTATCTTGACAGATACCACCGCACCTGTACTCCTCACCGTTTCAATGATCTCGCGCAGCGTATCCAGATGTTCAAGCAGCGATTCCCCCGCGCCCAGTTCCATCATTTCAGGCTGGCGGCAGTGGGCATTTATCTCGATACCGGCACCGTACTTTTTAGCAAGGCGCGCGGCATCAGCATAAGCTTCAATATCGGCAGCCCTGACATTGACCATGACAGCGGTGCCGGAATCTACACTGGTGATAGCCTGCAGTTCTGATTCCAGAAATTCCATAGGTGAGTCAGTTATGAATTCTTTTCGTCCACGCTTGACCTCTCGCTGTGCTGCATCGTTGGTCGGTTCATCAAGGTTGTATCCACCCAATATTACCATTCCTGCATGGTCCATGAACCGGGCTGCAAACTTACTATCGGTAATTCCGGCCATCGGAGCTAATGCAATCGGGTTTTTAGGGGTAAGGTATCCGATCTTCAGGTCGAATGGGACAATTATTTCTGTATTCAATGAATTCCCTCGAGTACTATGCAAGACATAACAGGTGTTCATGTAAGGAATGTTCGTGCTTGTTTAAACTATAAAAGTTTAACGGGGAAAAACGTTCTATCAAAAATAATAACGGTAAATAATTAAAATCCAATAACGGTAGTCAATCAGCTCATATAACTATTGAGGCTGAAAATAATCCAACCATTATTATCAGCAAAAACAATCCCGCATACACTGCAGGGCTCCAGGCCAGCACTTTGCGTCCATCCAATACGCTTACAGGCAACATATTAAAACCCGCGAGCAGCAGATTTATCATAACTCCAAGCCGGCCTACTTCGCCCAGGAATCCTGGCTCGCTGATAAGGGGCATGAACACAATGGCCAAAAAAAGGTTCATTGCCGGACCTGATGCAGCTATTCTTCCGTACTGGCTCTTTGATATGTGAGGGCCGAATATCTGCACGGCACCGGGTGCAGCGAACAGGAAACCTAATTGCCATGCCATAAGGATAGCAAAGATAAGCATGCCAATACTCATGCGGAACTCTGCCCATGCCCCATACTGCTGGGCAATGAACTTGTGCCCCATCTCGTGGATAATAAACGATATACCTACCGTGAACAGGGATATCATGAACAGTTCGCCGATGAATGACCCGGTTATCTCGGAACCTGTGGGCTGGCGATTCAGGCGCATCCACCCCAGCATTATAGCAAACGCATAGGAAATAGCCAGCCATGATACGAAAAGATGCTTTAACTCTGTACTGCTGGTATTGAACAGGGCCATTTTCTTTGACCGTACTGTATTATTATGGTTAGACTCGATCTGGGACCAGAGGTTCTCTTGAGGCATCTGATTAAACAATGTGTTTACTACGATTTAATATTTGTTAATAGAAAAGGACATTTTTCGGTGGCTGAACACAATACAATCAGAGGAAATCCAGCAATGTTCTCTGGTTACGTCGTTTATCCAGCAGAATGGACTCAGGGTACCATTCCTCTTTCCTGGTATTGAGCCGGGTTGACATATCGGTCAGGGCAGCATCAACGGAGTCGAATTTCAAAGGCGGCATTGACATGGCATACCTGGCAGCCTCCCGCACAACCCAAACCCCCAGGGGTGCCCAGTAGTCAGGGGTGATCTCCCGTATGGCAAAAACACTGGCACTGCGGCGCAGGTCATGCAGATGCTCCTGCACAGGCAACCTGGCAGCATAGTACCCGCCGCCCAGATTTGAGTACCTCTTCTTTCCGCTGTGGTCTTCCTGGTCAGCCTCGATAACGGTGGTCCCGCCAGTCCATACTGCTCTTGGCATCCATATCTCGATAAGTTCGAATGCCGGTGGTCCTGGAATGACCAGTATTTCGAAATGATTGCCATGTAGTCCCCCGCTGAATACCTGTATCTCACCAGTTTCAGGGTAATACCTGATATCCTCAGCAAGCATCTTGCCTATCATATCATCAGTGGCAGTGATGGACCAGCGGGTAGGTACAATCGTGCGCTTCTTCCCCAACAACCCGATGGAAAGCAGCCTGTTGATGTGGTCTGTGGAAACATCTGCACGGTACATCTCCCTGATGGCATCTACTGCTGCAACATCACTATCGCCCACGGCCCTGTCCACATGCCTGGGTACAACCGGATTCTGGGCAATGTCGAGTCTGGTTACTTCACCTGCAGGACCCATAGGCGAGAGCACCCCGTCAAAGCGCAGGTCCATACGGGGGGGTTTGCGGAACCATACCTCAGTGTCCACAGGGGTCCCGGACAGTGCCAGTTCCTGGGTCTTCTGGAGCATCGCATCGGGTTTACCTGCATCTTTCACGTTAAAATGCATATTGGACCTGACCAGGCTGGACCGAAGTGCTATGATCTCTCCTATATCCAGATTGTTCCATGAATCTGGAGCGTCATAGTTTTCGGCTGCAGCGCCCAGTACATCAGGAGGTACAAGCGGTCCTGCAGATACCTGGGGATATCCGTAGCGTCCCACAAATACCGAAGGCGGGGACGAGCCAAAGATATTGTCTGAAAGTTTTTCTGTCGTTCCCAGAGGTTTAAACTTCTCCAGAACCGGGCAGGCAGGACGGCCGCAGCGTCCCTTACCTTTGCAGGATACACACAGCGAGGTCATGTGAACTCATATTGGCCGACGGATACTTTAAATCTGGCATTTGCAAGAATAGAACGATACAAAAACCAGTTATTTTAACAGTACCAATACATGAATACGGCACTATCCCATAATCTAGTGATTTCTTCAATTTTTTGCAAACGAAATTAACCAATCTGTTAATTATACTTCTTTTACCTTCCTTGATCGTTAAAATTATGCCTCATCTCACCATAAACTTAAAAAAAAAGTAGACAGTATTCCCTCTAAAAGCATAAATCTCGTTAGCACAAGCT
>JAHYIS010000013.1 GCA_019429385.1 ANME-2 cluster archaeon
TATTGTTATCCAATCTTCCATTGAGATCACCCCAAAATCCTCCTGCAATAAAACAGGGGAATTTTGATATATAGGGTGGGTCAATTTTCAATGGGAAAAGTGGGTCAATTTTAGGTGGGAATTTTCATCATAGAACTATCCGGCTTTGATGTTGACATATATCAAGGAGAATGGGCTGTTGGTGGAAAAAAGATAAATATTACAAAAAAGGGGTGCGAAATATGAGTTTAATGGCTGACTGGAGGCTACAGGGTAAGAATGGATTTGAAAAACTGGAGAAATTACTCAGGCGAGAGTTGTGTATGGGCTAAACAAATACAATTTTCTTATGTATTTCATTAAATTCCTTTTTCTACTCATCGGCAAGTGCCCATAATCTCCACATAATAGCTCTTCTTTCGAAAATTTGAATTAGCGGTGGGACTGATTTACCCCCTTTTTCGTCTAACAAAATTTCTAATGTTTTTCAACAATGGATTTGTAGACGAGGAGATTTCCTTAATCTCATCCCAGTAATGCAATGCATTTCGGTCTTTGCCAAAGAAGATCTTTACATCAGAATCCATAAGTTCAAGCTTTTTTTTACTGAGTGTGTGCAAAACTTTACCTGTCGCCTTAAGCCCATTTGTGTTTTCAACAGTAAACAAGAACTTCAAAAACTCACAAAAACTGTTATAGTCTTTATCACTCTTACTCTGTTTTAAATAATCTTTCGCACACATGACAATATACATTTCCGATACTCTTGGTGACATATCGAATAAATTATAAAGCTTAATGAGATCATTTGATGTCTGACAAGAGTTTGTAATATACGGTACAATCCATTCTAAATAGTTATCTGCATCTTTTTCGGTTAATCCTAAAAGATTAACCTTTTTGTCATCAACAAGTCTTTCAAGTTTTGCCATTACAGGCTGTAAGTCCTTATTGCTTTTGATTTTTTCAATATTCATACCAACACAAATAAGAAATACTTTTCCGCTTATAGCTTGGCGGGGATAGTCGAAGTTATATTCGAAAATGGTCATTACAATCTGTGTGTTTTCTTTTGACGGACGCTCCAAAGGAATCTTCTTTGTTATGTTACCAATTAGTTCATCAACAAATGGAACATCCAATTTGTTCTGATGGATGATGCCAAGCAATTCATTCTCAATTGGAGTGATATCCCTGTTTCTGGTGCTTTTAACATTGTCATAATAGGCTCCAAGAATTTGTGGCAAATACTCTTGTGAATAATTTTGGTTAAAGGCAACAAAGGATTCGAAATGCTCTCTAAATAATATATCTCCGTCTGTTGAACCTGGATTACGATTCAACAACGATTTAAACAAACCATACATTTGCTCCCTTCTATTGTAGCCATTCAGAATAGTAAACACAGCATTTCGATTTTCATACTGTGATTTTGCAGCAACCTGATAGAAACATTGCCACAATGAACGAGCAGCAGCTTCGCCTGAAGTTAGGTCTGACATCACTCCATCCAGATTTAATGCAATATTAGTTAAATATTCATGATCATTTGAAAATTCTTCAAGTATTCTAGTAACAACATAGAATCCATTGTTCTCATTGATGCTATACACTGATTGCACGATTCCAGCATAGAGGTTTCCTATTGGGTGCTCAACATATAATTCTTCAGCGGGAGTGGTTTTAACTTTCACATAATCGCAGAGAACTTTGATAATGAAAGCCAACTTCCAATTTGAAACATCATGTTTTATTACACCAAATATCTTCTGTTGATTATCTTCATTCATCAGTTCTGCAGCAATACTGATTCCTGCTGCATTGCAGAGTTCTTCTAAGCCTGTATAAAAACTTGTAAATTCTTCTTTGCTTATCTCTGTTCCCAAAAAAGAATTGAGTATTCTCTCAATAACAGCGCTTTTTGTTTGTTCTTGCATTAATGCAGATAGAAAACCGTATGAACCTATAATGTAACGAAAAACCTCTAATGAATAGTTATTGTCAAATGTTAATATTTTATCTTTTTCAAACAGCAATTGCTCTATTAAAGCGATCTTTTCTCCATCATCTGCAAACTTATCCGCAAATGAAACGGCATTTGCAAAAGATTCCCTGTTAATTTCCAATATCCCATCTTTACGTAATTTGTAAAGAGAATATGCATTATAATAATCTAAATCGGCTTTAGAGTAAGAATATGAGTTTATTAAGAATTCATGAAAACTCTTTAAGATATCATGGGAAAATGACATTGCCACTTCAATAAAATCATAAAAATCTCCTTTTATATTAAAATCGACAGTATCGTTTCTATATAAATCAAAAACAAAGTGTGATTGCAAACTTTCATATGCCTCAAAATTGTATTTTGTTCCATTGGGTACAACACCACATATTTGAGATCGTGACAATGATGGATCATATTCATATGTTGTGAAATTGATATTCAATGCAATCTTCAGCGGCAACGTATATTCGAGGGCTGCGATCCACATAATTATATTGTCCGCCTTATCGCACATCACAATACGCTTGCGCTCACTCTCAAACGAAAGCATTGCATGCAGCATATTCTTGAAGATATCCATACGGTCATCTTCACCTAAAAACTCAATAACATTGTCTATGTCAACACGATACCCTCTTAAGAGTTCAGGAGTAGGGAGAAAGCTGGGGATTTTAGGATTGTTAACTTCCTCGTATGCCATGCTATCCCTGAGCATTTCACTTCCGTAAAATTCGCATGGGTAGCTTGTGTATTCTGCTTCATCACATATTATTGAATGACTTAAACTATTGCCAAAACGTCCTGCACTACCCATATAATCTCTGCCAAGATATGTATTAAGAGTTACAGCACAAGTTCCGTTATTTAGTTTCCTGAAAATGAACGATTTGGGCATAATCAGGGCAATTTCTTCAGACATAACAACGCCAACTTCCAATGCGGGAGTCTGGTAAGTAAACAAACTCCTTACATCTTCTGATTTACTATCTTTAAAATCTGCATCATAAGAAAAAATCTGCTGTCCATCATTGACACCATTAATACCTCTCATGCATGAAGTAAAAATAATTTGATGTTTATTCATTTAATAGACCTCTGTAATTAGTCATTGAGAAGATTTTATTACTCCATTTTTCATTAACAACCAGAGAAATGAATCCTCAATTCTATGTGGTCTTGGTTTCTCAATCCCACCATCTTCACGAGGACTATTACCAAGTCCAAGTGCTGATACTGCAAAATAAGAATAGTCCGTATAATTTGCCTCAAGTTGCGACGTAAATGAGCCTGCATTCCATTCTTCTAACAATCCTTTGACTTCAGAGTTGACATTATGCCAATCAGGGAGATAAAAACTCTTTTTTGTGTAATGTGGGCTTGTTTCAAGCACGGTACATCCTTCGGGTATAATGGAATAAATAGCATCAAATTTTGAAAATACTGCAGCAACAGGAATGTCGATTTTTTTCCCATCAGGCAAATTTTTATCATTTCGAATCAAACGAGAAACACGAGCCATGATGTCATCCGCGCGTTTTGGGAGACTAGTAGCAGAAGTTGCTCTTGCAATTGTTTTGGCATCCAATTTATTTCTTACTTCAGGAATTTGCATTGGATCAAGCAAGAAAATGATGCCTGATGATTTGCAAATGTATTTATTTACAGTACTCATCATATCTTCATCGTCCAAGTCTTCACCGGCCGTGTCAAAAAAAACAAACGTGAAAGTATCATTCTCTTGTATTAGATTTCTGTGCTGAATATCAAGGGCTAATTTTTTATGTGGGACATCATATCTATAAATCAATGGTCTATATGCACCGTTATTACGATTTTCCAAGGAACTCATTGTTTTTTCAAGTCTTTGAAAATCAGTATATAGATTTCTTCCAAAAGCAGCTTCATATCTTTCTTCAGTATCCTCCTCAGGATACATAGCCCCACCGTTGAAGCGCAAAACTCGTTCTCTTAACTCTTTAATAATTACACCAACGAAATGGCTTTTACCAGTATCACGAGAGCCCACTATAGATATAATCATATTTGTACCATTAATTGTAGATGGCGGTAATATATTATGACAAGAAGGGCAAACAACTTTAAACGTTTGTTTTCCACATTCAGGACAGTTACCGTAATTTCTAAAAATAATCGAAATTCCTGCTTTAAATGTCTTTCTTCCTTTCAAGGGGTTATTTACGTTACCATTTTCGTATTTAGTCATTTCTTTATCATCAAATTCTTTACATTTCTTATTAGTACAACGAAATTGGGTCTCTGTAATTTTATGTTTGTCAAAACAATAAGGGCAAATAAATGTCATTTTCAGTACTATATAAATCCCTCCTACCTAATTTTTAAACTCGAGTTAATTTTAAGTTGAAGTTTGTATGATGAATGTAATTTGTCATTTTTTAAGAATGCCTTAATATAAGTATCACTTTCGATTTCATCAGGAAATGGAATTTTAACTTGCAGTGAACCAGTAAAAGCTTGTGCTGGTATTGAATGAAACAATTTGACTGATGGCTTGAACATAGGAACATTTCCTACTGCTGAATAAATATCAATATCAGGCAAATTAAAAGATTCTTCCCCAGCTTCAAAGTAAATTATTACATTGTTTTCTCCAAATCCAAATTTTTTCTTTGTCACTGAAATTGAATAGGTGATGACTTTTTTTGACTCATTTGCAAATAGATAATTTGTACCTGTAGAATAGTCTTTTTCCCCATCTCTTTTGAACTCTGCAAACACAGTAAAATAATAATTTTGTTGTTTTAGATCTTTAATAACAAGGACGCTATCAGCCCGATATTGTTTAATATTTATGTCTTCCCTTATCGATTGTATATCACCAATATCAACGGGATATTTGTCAAACCGATACAAAATAACAAATCCTGTTGCTTCTTTTGGTGAATCTATAAAAATATTAATATTATTGTTAGCCGCTACAATATTATTAATTTGTACAGATTCCCCCTTGCTTGCACGAGCAATAGCACCGATAACGGCCGAATTCGATTTTACAACCACTGCTGTAATATATAATCGCCCATCATCTTTAAACTGGAATGTACCCGTGTTGCGTTCTGTTTTTGTTACAGCAAGTCTTCTCATTTTAGATTCAAGGATTGCCTGGGATACAATTTCTCCACACTTATAATCAGGTTTATTTGTTGAATAATATAACCGCACTTCTGAATTATCTGGATTTTCCCATGTTGCCTGGAATGTATTGTCTTGAACAGGCTTCACGCTCAAAATTTCAATTGCTTTCGGCGGTTTTGTTGGCATTCCAGAAATGTTAATGCCATTGGTCATCTGTTTTTGACCGTTTATATTGTAAACCAGGCGCAATCGATAATTGTAATTCTCATCATTCTTCAAGCCACTGTCCAGGAAACCTTCTGAATTATTGCTATTAATTCGTTCTTCTTTACCACCGTCAGTAATTCTAAACAATTCGACAGTTGAACCGGAAGGAATAGAATCCCATTCCAACTGGAGCATTGCATCTCCAGGGGTAATTGTAACATTTGTTATTTCAAAAAGATTCACGTCAGGTTTTCGGGTGGATAATGGTTTTGAATATACACCAGCTCGTTCTGCAAATATTGCATAGTAATATCCAACGCCAGGCAGGATCTTGCTGTCGTTAATACTGCACACATTAACTCTTGCGACCAAATCTCCATCTGTATTGTTTATCGGAATAGCATCTCTTTTTCGTACAATCGAATAATATACAGTACCTTCCGAGGTACTTTCATTCCAGCTAAGGACGTTGGTTTTTGTGTTTCCGTCAGTTGAAATTCTCAAATTGGTTACCATCTGAGGTGGGTACCTTAAGATCAACTCACGAATTCCAGGATAATCACAACAACTTTCATGTGCCTTCGTACAGTTTTCAATGATCTCTTTTTCATTGGTTGCTGACTGAGCTTTAGCTTTATCATAATAAGATTTTGCTGTTTCAATAGCTGTTGTTATTTCTGCTTCTAAGTCAGCCTCCTTGAATTCAGGGAATCTCTTTAGAATATCTGCATATTGTTTCTTCGCTTCATAATAGCGCTTTTCTTGAACAGCCTTCCTCATATTTTCAGCTGTATCACCAATTCGCTGCTTAAACTCTTCCAGTTCTTCCCTCTTTGCTTTAACTTCACTACTACCAGGCCAGTATTTTTCAGCATCTTTCAAATGTGTTTCGGCAGTTTTAAATTCCATTGATTTGATGTATTGTTGAGCCAAGTTGCACAACGCCAACGCCCGATCTATATTTTCTAATTCAAAGCCACATTTGCACCATTTGATATTAGCATCATTTTCTGTACTGCATTTCGGGCATTTTATGACCAAATCTTTCTTACAGTTAAAACATTGTGTTCGCCCATCGGATACATCATTAATTCTACCGCAGCTACAAACCTTTATATTTACATTATTTTCGTTTGCAGGATTATGATTGTATGCAATATTCTCAACTTTACAAAAGGAAATAAAAACATTTTTCGCTAATGTTCTATCTATAGTCAACTCAGTTAATTGGTCAATGAAAACATCTCCTTGTTTATCAGACAATTCTGAACCTGCGACTTTTGCAATTTCTTTTACGTAATCTAAAACACTTCTTCTTTTGCCCCATGCTAAATATTCGTCATAAATTCTTTTACTGTTTTCATCCTTAAAAGCCTGCACGCATGTCTCGCATATTTTTTTACCAGCACTACTTGTATTGTTATTTTTGTAAAAGTCTTTTTTCTTCATTTCTTGCGCAAATTGCGTGAGCTTATCGCACGGTAGAGTATTCATAATCGTAGTACCGGGATTCAAGAAATCGTAGAAATTATCCTTATTAAATGGCTGAAGATATGTCTTCATACCCTCATATATTTTTGCACCATGGGGTTTGGTTTTATAATATTCTTCATAAAATTTCTCAAAATCGACATTCTTTTGTCCAATTTTTATGCCAAGGGCAGCCATTCTTTTTTTGACTATATCAACAGATACCTTTTTTTTAATTGCATATTTTTCGACAATGTCTTCGGCGATTTCTCCGCTTCCCCTACCAAGATTAGTAAGATCTTTATTTAACAAATCATATACATCATTGCGAGCAGCCTCAGCTTGCTTTTTACGCTCGACAGGATCACTCATTATCCTTTTGATTTCGTTGAGCTTTCCATGATATTCCTTGTATAGTGAGCCTCTAAAGGAATCATTGAAATTAGTTGCCCAAAATTTGCGCTTTTCTTCAATTATTTGGTCTATAACAGCTTGATCCTCGACTGGAGGATCAAAATCTAAATCTAATATCAAATACCAATTCTCATTCACGAATAGATCACCCTCACTCTGCAATCCAACAATTGAAATGTCATCGAAACAACCATATCTACAAACCTTTATATTTTCATTATTTTAATTCTTAGGGAGTTCCCATAGCTTGCATATTTTTAGCATCTTCACCATATAAAATATTCCCTTTAGGTTCGAAATACAAAACTGATGTTTGCCTTTCCAGTTTGCTTATCTATACATGCAACTGCACTAAAAGTTGTACCCAGGTCAATTCCGACTCTTATGCCCACTTTATTCCTCCAAATCAAAATCATCCTGCCACAATCAATAATTATTATGGCAGACGAAGTGTAATTAAATAATAACCATTTGCTTTGATTTTTCTTTCAATTTTTCAAACTGATTCACCAGTCATGATATATTTTGACTGTATAGTTCCTTTAATCGTTTTGTTGCTTGTTATGTCTTTACCAGTAACCTCCAAAATACCTTCGTTGTTAAGGCTGAATGTTACCTCAATTGGTGCGCCGTCAGGAAGATTGCCCGGCAATTCTAAGATTGCTGTGCCAATTTTATAATTTTCATCAATATCAAAATATTCCTCCATGAAATCATTTTCATAGACATTGATTTCCATTGTTTCCATGTTTTCTCCCATTGTTCTAAATGTCTGGGACACGGTTATGGCACCATCAGTGATAGGATTATTTTTAAAAATTATATTGCGACATTTCCTTTCACTATTAACGATCGCTTCAATTCCAAAACTCTTTGTTGTTGCTGAAATAGGCTTTGAATAAAAATTAACCGCATGAATAGCAGCGCCTTTAGCAACAGCTTCGTCCGGCTCAAGAATTTTAGGCTCTATGCCATATTTTTCTACAAGAACCTTAGTTACTTGTGGCATTCTCGTAGAACCTCCAACCAAAAGAATTTCATCTACTTTATAACCACGTCCTTCTGACTCAGCAATTGCAGCATCGGTTTTATCAATAGTGGAATTTAATAGTGGAGAAGTAATCTCATCAAATGTTTCCCTTGAAAAGTTGATTCTTGACTTTTCTCCGGCTGCCTCAACTATAACAGTAACTGTTTCTTTCGCAGTAAGCTGCTGTTTTGCTTTTTCAGCTTTCATAGCCAGCTCCTGCTGTGCATACTCATCAAAATCACCGTCATATCCTGTTTCAGATTTAAATTCATCTGCAAGGTATCGTATAATGGCAGCATCCCAATCTTTACCACCTAAATCGTGGTCACCAACGGAACATATGACCTCAATTTTGTCTGAACTTATTCTCATAATAGTAACATCAAAAGTTCCTCCACCTAGATCATACACAAGAATGTTTTTCTCTTCTTGTTCTTTAGTAAATCCATAATAAATTGCTGCAGCAGTTGGTTCACTGAGAATTCCTAATACATTAAGACCAGCAATTATTCCTGCATTCTTTGTTGCAGTTCTTTCAGGAGAACCAAAATAAGCAGGACACGTAATAACTACATCCTTTACTTCTTCATCAATTTGCTTTGCTGCATCTGCTGTGAGTTTCTTCAATAGGTAGTTTGAAACTTCTTCAGGGGATTTATTTTCGCCATTGTAATTTATGGCAAAGTCACTTTTCCCCATTAAAGTTTTTACCATTGAGACAGTATTATTAGGATCAATAACAGAAGTATCCTTTGCCACTTGTCCTACAACAACTTGCTTCGGACTTGCAAAATTAACCACAGAAGGGGTAGTATTTGTTCCCTCTGAATTGTTAATAACAGTTGCCCTTCCAGTTTTATCTACATATGCGATACACGAATACGTTGTACCAAGGTCAATACCGTATACATATTTATCCATTTTAAACTTCCTCCTCACTATTTTTTGCAATTATTTCTACTGGTTCTTCGTAATAATAAATATTAATTTTTTCTGCAGAAATCGTTCTTCCGTTGTAGTTATAACCACAGCTTAAAGACTCAGCTACTTTTCCGTGTAATTCGTTGTTTCTTGTAACTACTTTCTCAATTACTCGTTGCTTTACCGGTACAAAATCATCTTCAGGGCTGCTCTTGTATATCTCAGTACCATATCTCTCTAATATATCCTGAATATCAATAGCATAGTCTGCAAACGTCTTGTTAGGAATGTCCTGCTCACCTTCAGGTTCCTTGAGGTAAGTATCGGCCATTCTCAAAATGCTGTCTCTCACTTCGATGATATCAAGAAGAACTGGTCTGATAATTTGTGCATACATATCTTGCTTATACTTCTGCAATTCCGTATGCATTTGGGTAACAATTTGGTCTTCATGTTCCGTATGCCGTATTTTTTCAGAAAAAAGCCGACTAAGGGAGTCCATTTTATCTGAAAGGATAGTAACATTTTGCAAAAGATCATCATTACTGATGCTTATATTTCCAGCTTTTTCCGATTCCTCCTCAGTGCATTTTTCGGTATCTTGCCCACCATTTTCGGGATGAATAGACTCATCTGATATTGATACTTCTTCTTTGATTTCTTCATTGCCTGTAACCGTATCCTGAATTACTCTTGTTGTTTCTTCAGGAAATATTGTCTCTTCCATTTTTTCATCAGAAGACGGCTCTTGCACATCATCATTTGTATCAATATGATTGTTTTTATTATCCATACTTCAAACTCCTTGTTCTTCAATACCTTTTGATGCAAAAGGATGTTTTGTAAAATTTGTATCTTGCCAATTACGATCCATTATCGAATCTGCTTTTCTAAAAAGCCACTCCATTGGCTCCATAACACCTTCTGGTTTGTAAACACCTTTACCTCTTGAATGACCTATCGCACTGCATACAAAAAATCGGCTGTTTTTAAATTTTATAGTGATATTGTTTAAAAAACTTCCCATTCCATATTCTTCAAGGAACTTACGGCAAAGGTAGTCTTGAACATCCATCTCATTATTATATTTATCAGGATCAGTTTTCATAAGAGCGTTTACTGAACCTTCACCTAATTCATTAAATAGTCCTGCAGAATCCGCTTTGTTAATTACAATAGCCAAAGGTACGGAATACATCTTTTTGTCACTAAGACCTGTTACTTCTCTTAACTTGATCAAGAAAGAATTAACTATTCCGTTAATATCAGCAATACCAATGCCTGCAATATCCTCTGGCGATAAATCACTTTCATATTTATTTCTAACACTTGGAATAGAAAATGGGTCGATTATCAGAGCAATACCATGACAATATTCGTATTGTTTTTGAATTTCATTTTCGTTGTTGTCAGTGAACACTTCACCGGCAATATCATAAACATGAATCAATCTTTCAGGTTTAAATTCATCACCCTTTACGAAAAAACTAAAGGATATAGAACTTGCCTTATTAGTATCTGTCACCCTACTGGTTGCTCTTACATCACCAGTTTGATAATCCACTTCTATTTGTTTGTATATATTAGATTTATCATCATTGTAACGCTCGTATTCCCATTTTTTTGCAGGTATTACTTTTTCTATAAAATCTTTTGAAAATGCATTTATGAAAGCTGTTTTACCAACTGAACGCCCTCCCACTACTGGTATACAAATAGGTACAGTCTCTCTATCGGTCAATTTTGTTTCTCTACCTTCATTCCAGCAATTATGGCAAATTGCTTTGAGGTCACGTCTAAATCTCGGATCTCCTTTATCAGTTATGCCGACGTCTTTGAAGAATGTGGTGGGAAGCATTTCTCCACAATTGCATGTCCTTTTTAGAATTCCATATACACTAGGCGTTAAGTTTGTATGTTTTTCTTTACAAGTTGGGCAAATATAAGTTGGTATCAATGATTTTTCTTTACACTCATGACAAGCTGTAAAGATTTTCTTTCGTAAAAGATAGGCTCGGTCAGTTGTCCAAGCAATAGTAAATCCTATGTAGACAATCGCCATAAAAGCCAATAATACGGCTATGTTAATAGTGGATAAAACCAGTGTGATAGCAGAGCCGACGATTAAAACCCCAATTATTGCTAATAAATTGAGAATCAATTTAAAGATAAATGTTTTAGTGTCATCTACACTTTTTGAAATTTTGATATTATTCATATATTCTTTTATAGATACAAAGTTTCTCTGCCAAGCTCCTTTTACCGTATTTTCAAGATCTTTGTAACCTTTATCAAAATAATAACTCTTTTTGGCGGGTTGTGGATCAGTAGCCAATTTTATTACTCCTTAATTACTATCGATCATATTTACTTTGAATGATTTGCCATAGTTGGCAATGGCAGTTCCACCTCCCCAAAGGGCACCACCCGCTGCAACAATTGCTGCTACTGCTGATATAATCAATACTGTTATATATATAATTGCAATAACAATCGCAATAACTATAACAGCACCTATAACTACACCTATTAACTCTTCTCCACCCATTTTAATCGCTCCTTATTGCCCCTATCTGAATAATCCATTTGATTCTTCATATCCATGCTACAACTGTTATGCCACCATATGAATCTTTTATTGATAAATATGATCGATATTTTAGCATATAGAGTTTTCTATTTATTTGGCTTTGGGACAAAAATGCCAACGCATAGCGGTAAGTTTTTGCGATAAATCTGTCAAAAAAAGCGGCAGCATAATAATTCCCCTAATAATTTTGTCCCAGGGCCTATTTATTTGGCCTTGGGACAAAATTATCAAATCAGCAACTCCATTGCTTTACAATCGTCCTCTTTTAGCTCAACTACACGACTGAAGAATGTTGCACATAATGTTGGGAGAATTGGATATCTTGAGATTATGGATGGCATTCTACCTCATTGGTCACATAAGGCAGGATAAGTGAGTTTTGTCCCAAGGCCGTTTTACGCCAAAGTTAAATATGTTACAACACAACATTGACCCATGAGACTGGACAGTGACATCCAAAAAGAAGAAATTATAGGAAAAGTAGTATCAGGCCAGCTCAAACTTCATGCCATTGACAAGCTGGTCGGTCCTGTGGAAGGAGTAGCAGTACGGAGGGAGGCCATTACCAGGATGACGGGTACCGATGCCAAAAGTCTGGGCAGCTTTTCCATTGACGCTGCTGAGGTTGTGGGGCGGAATATCGAAAATATGATAGGGGCGATCCAGCTACCCCTGGGTATTGCCGGTCCTGTTACCATCCGGGGTGAATACGCGACAGGTAATTTCTATCTCCCCCTGGCTACCTCCGAAGGTGCGCTGGTGGCAAGCACCAACCGGGGCTGCACGGTGATCTCGGCGTGCGGTGGTGCCACAGTAAGAATATTCAAGGACGGTATGACCCGTGCGCCTGTTTTTTCTGCCAGGAACGTTGTACATGCCAGGGAATTCGTGGACTGGTTAGCTGGCCACTTTGAGACCATGAAGGCAAAGGCCGCCCAAACCACCCGGTTCGGGGAATTAATGGATGCAACGCCGTTTGTGGTGGGAACCGATGTTCACCTCAGGCTCAGGTTCGATACCAAGGATGCCATGGGTATGAACATGGCAACCATTGCATCAGAAGCAGTTTCGAATTACATAACAGAACAGTTCGGTATTGGACTGGTATCCCTCTCCGGGAACATGTGCACTGACAAGAAACCATCGGCCATCAATACTATACTGGGCAGGGGTAAGACCGTTGTTGCCGAAGTGGTCATTCCTGAAGACGTGGTGGATGCTAAACTCAAGACCACGGGCCGGTCCATGGCAGAGGTCAATTACAAAAAGAATTTGCTGGGTTCTGCCCGCGCCGGAAGTATGGGGTACAATGCCCATGCTGCCAATATAGTGGCTGCCCTTTATCTGGCATGCGGGCAGGACGCGGCCCATGTAGTTGAAGGGAGTAGCACTATCACTACCATGGAACTGACACCTGACGGTGACCTGCATTGTTGCGTCACCATGCCTGCTGTACAGGTTGGGACCGTTGGCGGCGGCACCGGTATCGCTACCCAGCGCGAGTGCCTCCAGATCCTGGGTGTCGCCGGGGCCGGTGAGCCGCCCGGTACGAATGCTAAAAAACTTGCCGAAATAATCGGGGTGGCTGTACTGGCAGGTGAGATCTCACTCATAGGTGCCCAATCGGCCGGACACCTGGCAAGGGCACATAAACAACTGGGGCGAAAATAATGAACGAGGAAAAACGAAACCACACCCTCATAGACCAGAAATGCCCGACGTGCGGAAGCTGGATGAAATCGATGGTAGAAACCAGTCCCAGGGGTATGAAGGTAATAACCTATCGATGCGATGAGTGCGGTTTGAACTACAGGGTAGACGGATAAGCATATCAGGTTGAATAAACCTGACCGGGAACTGTCAGGTTCATTTTTTAATGATAATTATATTAATGAAGACTGTAATTATCATATATTATTATTATATTATCCGCGGGTGAGAGTTATTAAAAGCATTGATGAGACGCTTTTCATCGAATTCGATGATGAGAATGCCAACACAACAATAAGTGATGTCCCGGTCATGTTTATGAGCAAAAGGACCATGAGCTCGCTTCTGAAGGGAATGATAGGCGCGCTTGGAATAGGTGCCAGACCACTATTATATACTTCTGGTTATAATGCCGGCTATAAATCTGCGCCTGTGGTCATGGAGCACTGGGATTGTAAGACCCTCGACGAAACATTATCTGCCACAATCCAGCAATTCGCACGTTATGGGTGGCTGCTGTTGAAGGAAGTAACCTTATCCGAAGATGGCAATGAAATAACCTGTAAGGTTGAGAAAAGTTTCGAAAGCCGCGGGTACAACGGCAAGAACGACACTTCCATTTGCAATTTCCTTGAAGGTTTCCTGTGCGGCTATATGGAAATTGTATTTAATAAAGAGAACATGGTGTGTGAAGAAACGACCTGCCAGGCAAAAGGGGATCCTTTCTGCCAGTTTGTGATAAAACATAAGTTCTGGAAAGAGTAGATATTATGGATAACATCCAGGAAATGCTCCATACTGTGCTTCAAGACCTGAAAAGCTTAGCCAACATCGAGGCATTGGTTATTGTGAGTCATCAGGGTCTTACAATCGTTTCTGACGTACCCTACTATGTGCCTGAGGCAAAATTAGCAGCGTTCACTGCTACTATTATGGGTTCTGCTAAAACTGTTATGGAAGAACTGCGCCAGAAGAGTCCCAACATGCTGATGATCAGGTCGATTGATGGTATTATCATATTCATGGACGCAGGAGAGAATGCCATTCTGGGTACCCTGTTTGCTGATGAAGGAAATATAGGTCTTGTCATTGTTGAAATGGAAGGAGCCTGTAAAAAGATCAATGGAATCCTGGAATGAAATACTATGAATACCGGGTTGTTCATTGGTGTGGACCTGGGTAGCAGCATAAAGCGGAAAAGTACCGGCATTGCCAGTATTGTGGAAATACATGGCGAACCCTGGATACTGGCCAGACCTGAACATATAAAATCAGATGATACTCTCATCCATGCTATCATTACCGGTATGAAGGCCGGACATGCACCATGTATCGTGGCCATTGACGCGCCTTTGTCCAGACCTGAACATGGGAGTATGAGGGACTGTGAAAGACGGTTGCGTAAATATGGCATTTCGTGTTACCCTTCAGGTGCCGACTGGGTAAGTGATTGGGTGGATAAAGGGATAGAACTGAAATACTGGTGTGAAAGAACATTTGGTGCCAGGGTGATAGAAGTATATCCTTATGCTGCAAGAAGAGCGCTAAACATAGGTGCCCGCGTCAGGAAGAAATCAAAGAAAGGGCGCCAGATGATCCAGAAAGGGTTGGGTGACATTATACGGGGTATCGATGAAATGGCTGGAGATACATTGCTCTCGGATGATGAACTGGATGCCATATTATCTGCATATACGGCTTACTGCGTTTCATGCGGGAGTTTTCGAAAAATGGATGGAAAAGACGGGACTATCTATATACCCCTTAAACGAGGACTCCACATCATTAATGATTATCAGCCCGATGGAAAACCTGTGCTCAAGGGTGAATAGTCATTTTAAATACTGTGTATGGGACAATACGCTCTGGAAACTCCTTTTGTTAGCTTGCATGGATATTCGGCACAGCTCAAACACGATGTTACGTTTTTATTTATAGCACAATTATAAAACAAACAATTGATAGTAACAGAATTGTCCGCATTCTCAGTCAGACACCCCCTGCAACTTGAAATATACTTATTACATATCTCACAAGCATTGCCACATTTACCATACATGTTGTCCAACATTACACGTCCAGATTTCCTGAATCTATACTTTTATAAATTCTAGTATAAATTTGAAATTATATATATATAATTGTTGCTATGATTTGCGCGCTTTTCGGAAATCACCCTGGACCTGTTTGATATCCTGTAGTATGTCCAAAGTGCCATAAAAGTCAAGCTGACACTGATGATGATTGAAAAAAGATACATGCAGCCGGAAATCGGCTGCGCATTAATTATCCTTAACAGGAACAGCCTGAACCGCACTTGGGTGCATTGGGATTGTTGATCACAAAACCTTTGCCGTGTTCGTTGTCAATATAATCGATCTCTGCGCCATCCAGAGATTCCTGGATGTCTGAGTTCATAAGCAACCTGACACCATTGCTGGTTGTTTCCAGGTCATCATCTTTCTTTGTGTCATCCAGGGTCATCCCGTAACTGAGACCGCTGCAGCCCATACCTGCTATAAAAATACGCAGTGCATGATCCTGTTTATTTTCCTGTTCCAGGAGAGTTTTCAATTCCCCTGCTGCTAATTCTGTTACTTCGATCATTGTATCACATATTTGAGTTGAGTTTGTTCGATACTATACGAACAGTATTTATTCCTGTTTGCTTAAAAAGCTTACGGTCACTCACTTGACTTGAACGTACTTTAATATTACCCTTTTATCTTAAAAGAACCGGGATGCAAGGGTCTGTGTGACCTGGCAGTGTTCAACATGCCCGCAATAGTCGCATGATGCATCATCTGGCCTCTCCGGCAGCCTTCCATCCCTTATTTTCCTGACCCTGCCCGCAAGTGCCAGCACCTTCCGACGGTCTGCATGTCTTATTGGTACTTCACGCACAATACCGTACCTGGCATATTCCACCATGCCTTTCATAACGGCACTGTCATACTTATCTTCAAGCAGAATGGACAGTGCGGTAAGCCGGATGCGGTCATTTTTCCACGCACCGCTTATAGGAGCTTTCCCGGTACGAATTATGGATGGAGTTAAACAGCCGTCAACCATTACCAGCCTGTCAGGACTACCTGACATAACAAGTTTTTCACTATACAGTACAGGTTCACTATCCATTGAAGTGAGAAAATCAAGAAGCTTCTCAATCCCAAAAGCCTGTATTGATGCCTGGATCCCATTCATGATCCCGTCAAGATGCGAGCACACTTCTGAGGTTGCAAGGGATATTGTTTCCGGGTCAATGCCGGCAAGTTCGTCCCGGTATATGGTAGTTACCTGCCGTGCGGACATATCCAGCAGTGACTGCAAAGATGGGAACATTTCTTCAGAGGTTATCACCTCTGCATAATCCTGTGCCATTTCTTTCAGGATAAGAGCTGCTACATAGGATGGAGTGATTGTCTTTTTGGGGTCATGTCCCTGGTACGTATAATAGACCTTGCGAGGACAATTCAAATAATTGCTGATATCCGAAACCCTGACATGATCATCGATATTTACTGACATAATATTCAATATTCATTGACCTTTCAAACTACTCAATGTGAATTTCAATGATTGGCTAATAATATTTTAAGATTGTCTTTTTTCATGCAAAACCATTATATTTGATTAAAATTACAATAGGTAACCCAGTAATACGTTTTAGATAAATCGTATTACTTGAATGGAAATCAACCATTTCACGAGGAATTACATGACTGAGAAAATCGGAATACTGGCACTGGGACATGGAAGCAAGCTCCCACACAATAAAGAAGTAGTAACCGGAGTTGCCAACCTTATCGCTGAGAAATATGAAAATGCGGTTGTCAGGGTCGGATTCATGAACATGAACGGCCCAACCATGGACGAGGGACTGAAAGCCTTTGAGGGTACCGGAGTATCCACCATCGTGGCAGTGCCAATATTCCTGGCACACGGTGTACATACCACAGAAGACATTCCCCAGATACTGGGTATCAGCCGTGAAGACCGCAAGACCACCATCCAGCTCAACGGCAATGATATTACCCTGGTATATGCCGAGCCCCTGGGTGCCGACCCGCTGATAGCAGAACTGGCATACAAGAGGGCACTGGAAGCACTGGATTAACAGCCATGCTGTTCGATGACAAAGATGTCACCGTGCTGGATCTGACCCACGGCGGCATTCCCCTGGCGCAGCACATCGCAAAATATGCACACAGTGTTACAGCCGTTGATGTATATGGCACCACTGATGAGGGTGTCCTGGCCGGGCTCGAACGCTCTGGCATACATGTTATCAGGGAAACAGCTAATAATACTAACATTACTACAAAGCATAATACTGACCTGATAGTGGCTCCGGTGCACCTTGACCCTGCATTCCTACCCGGTGCCGGTGGACATACTATTATCACGCACCACCAGGCAGTGGGGGAACTGCTATCCGGTCTTACCTCTAATACCCGTATTGTGGAAATAACAGGGACCGGTGCCAAGACCAGTACTGCAACACTTCTGGCAGACATGGCATCGCGCAACCTGTCCGTGGTCTCCCATACCAGCCGGGGAATGGAACACTGGATGAAGGGCGTGCCGACAAAGGTGCATCACGGCCTGAGCATAACCCCGGGCAGTATCCTTGAGGCACTGGAACATAGCACCGGTATTCAAGCCGACCTGTACATCTTTGAAGTATCACTCGGAGGTACAGGAATGGCGGATATAGGCATCATCACCAGCCTTGATAACGAGTACACCATAGCAAAGGGCCG
This sequence comes from ANME-2 cluster archaeon, assembly GCA_019429385.1. Classification (NCBI taxonomy): domain Archaea; kingdom Methanobacteriati; phylum Methanobacteriota; class Methanomicrobia; order Methanosarcinales; species ANME-2 cluster archaeon. Next base: position 18,207 of record JAHYIS010000013.1, read on the forward strand.
CAGTACGTCCACTGCAGCAAAACTGCAGATGGTCAATAAGGCAAAGCCGGGCAGCACCCTGCTTGTGAATGCCTCAGCAGGTCACTTAACCCCCCCTGAGAACGTGGATATCATTACCTTCAGTGATACTACGGATGCAGATGTGTACCTGGAGCGTTCCCCCGGGGGCATCTGGACCGTACATTCAAATCGCGGCGGAACCATCAGGTTTACCCCGAATTCCGGTTATGATGCGGGTGCCTATTCTACTGCTATTGTATGTGCAGTTGCCGCCGCCAGGCTCCTGCACGTGGAGGATGCAAAGATAGAATCCGCGCTGATGGATTTTGCAGGAGTGCACGGCAGGATGCGGGTCGTGGAATGGGCAGGCCGCAGGATGGTGGATAACTCCAATTCAGGTATGACCATCAGGTCGGTTCGGCAAGCCCTGGATTATTCAAATGGCCTGGTTTCCAGTCATGACCGCAAGGTCCTTATCCTCGGGGAGGAAGCAAAACAGGTCTGCGAAGGACTTGACCCCACAGATGCCGCTCATTTTATTGACAATAGAGGGAACGAACTTGATACGATTATACTGGTTGGCGAGCGGATGCGAAACATTCAGGGCGGGAACGTCCGGACTGCCGCCAGCCTTGAAAGTGCCATCGAGATGGCTGAATCACTGACCAGCGAAAATGATATTATTATTTCATGCATCAAATGCTTTAGATAAAAGAGGAAATTACCATGAGCCCTGTACCCTTAACCAAAGAACCCACCATTTTGCACCCCAGACCCAGTTCCATCGTGGCAGCTCTGTACACGTTGCGTGACCTTGACGTGGACGTGGTCATACTCCACGGCCCGCCCGGTTGCAGTTTCAAACATGCCAGGCTCCTGGAAGAGGATGGGCTGCGAGTGGTGACCACTGCCCTTGACGAATCAGGTTTCGTGTTCGGTGGCCATGAACAGCTGGTCGACCTGCTGAGGCGGGTCATTGAGATGTTCAACCCGAAACGGATAGGCATCGTGGGAACCTGTGCCAGCATGATAATCGGAGAAGAACTGCACGATGCAGTGCTTGAGGTAAATCCCGACGTGCCTGTTATCGAAGTGGAAGTACATGCAGGTTATCCCAACAATACCAAAGGTGTTATCATTACCCTGGAATCGGCACTTGCCGCCGGTATACTCAGCGAGGAGGAGTTCCAGCGCCAGAAGATACTGTTAAAGGAGGCAACCGAGGTCGAGAAACGGCACGGTGCTGCCAGCAAGGCATACCTGGAACCCAGCCGTGGCGATACCAAGTATACGGTAGCAAAGCGCATTATCCAGTTGCTCAAGGAAGGCAAGAAAGGTATCACCATCCTGAACGCCAAAAAGGAAACCGGGTACATGTTCGCTGATATCAATGTGGCAGTGAACCAGGCCGCCAGGGAACTGGGTTCGACATCAGAAATAATCAATATGGCGAACCTGGACGAGAACCTGGGCCTGGACAGGGTCAGGGACCATGCCCGCAATATCAACCGCGACCTTAAGGAAATGGGTATTGAGATACATGAGGTCATAGGCGGGCTGGATGAATATCCCATCGCAGGTGAGACCGTGAACCGGCTGCTTGCCGGGAAATATCAGGGTTTTGATTTTGCCGTGATAACCGGCGTGCCCCATGCCATTCCCATGGACAACATGCAGGGTATGGAGGTCATCTCAGTGACCAATGGACCCAGGCAGGTGGTGCCGCTCAAGGAAATGGGACATGAACATGTCGTGGTGGAGATAGACCTGCATCCCAAGACCCTGGGTGTCAGCACTATTATAGAATCCGAGTTCGGTGCCACGCTGCGCCAGCTGGTACGGGAGGAAAAAGAGTGAAACAGATTGCCATTTATGGAAAGGGCGGTATCGGCAAGAGCAGTACCGCGTCAAATGTGGCTGCCGCCTGTGCTGATGAAGGATACAGGGTCACCATTATCGGCTGTGACCCCAAGAGCGATTCGTCGATCACCCTGCTGGGCGGTCACCGCATACCCACGGTCATGGAATTGATGCAGCAGGGTATGGAGATCACAGAGAATGAAGTGGTCTTTGAAGGGTACAAAGGTGTCAGGTGCGTGGAAGTGGGCGGGCCTGAACCAGGTATAGGCTGTGCGGGCAGGGGTATTATTGTAGCCATCAAGATGCTGCAAAATATATCCTCGGTGATGCAGGACAGCGACCTTATCATCTACGACGTGCCCGGCGATATCGTATGCGGGGGGTTTGCTGCCCCTATTCGCAAGGGGCTGGTCAGCGAGACCTATGTGCTCACATCAGGCGAATACATGCCCCTGTATGCAGCCAATAACATCTGCAAAGGATTTGCCAGGCTGGGCAATCCGCTCAACGGTGTCATATGTAACAGCCGCAATGCAGAGAATGAAGAGAATATTGTCAGGGCCTTTGCTGAAGAACTGGGCAGTGAACTGCTGGCCTTCATCCCAAAGGTGGACCTGGTCCAGACCTGTGAAAGGGCAGGATATTCTGTAATCGAGAAGGAGCCTGATAGTGACATTGCCGGAGTGTACCGCAAACTTGGACGGGCCATTATGGAGCGGGATGTTGCCTGTGAACCAAAGCCACTGACTGATGAGCGGCTGAGGGAACTGACCGGTTAACTCGTATCCCTTTTCAATACATTTTTAATATATTGGAATACATCGATATTGTGATTGACCATGATACAAGATATCTATGATGTAGATTTTCCCTGCAAACGCATAAAAGTGATAATTGAACAGATCGTACCCGATATTGTTATGCGCTGGAAGTCCCAGAAAATGGATGAAGAAGAGATCAATAAGAACCTGGGCAATCGCCGCAGGCGGGCATATAAGTTACTTGAGAAATGCCGCTCGAACAACTATACCCCGGAAGTAATTGAAGAAAAGTTCAAATGGGCGTATAAGGAATTGAAACTGGATTATCCTTTTTCTGAGCAGCCCTGAACCATGAATAAGCAATTAGAAACATTTATTTAACTTCTCCTCTTATCAACTGCGGTGATTTATTGGTAGGCGTTAAGCGTGCTCTTCTTAGTGTATCAGATAAGACGGGAATCGTTGATTTTGCACAAGCACTTGCCGATACAGGTGTTGAGATTATCTCCACGGGCGGTACTGCCCGCACTCTCAGGGATGCAGGCATAACGGTGAAAGATGTATCTGAGATAACCGGTTTTCCCGAAATGATGGATGGCAGGGTCAAGACACTGCACCCCTTGATACACGGTGGACTGCTGTGCCTGCGGGATAACAACGAGCATGTGGCACAGGCGCAACAACATGATATACAATGTATTGACCTGGTCGCTGTCAACCTGTATCCTTTCAGGGAAACTGTCGCGATAAAAGATGTCAACCTTGAAGATGCCATCGAGAACATAGATATCGGCGGACCTACCCTTGTACGCGCATCGGCAAAGAACTACAAGCATGTCGCAATTGTCACTGACCCGGCCGACTACCGGACCATTATTGCGGAACTCCGGACTGGTAGTGAAGTCTCACCTTCCACCAGGGAAAAACTGGCAGTCAAAGCCTTCAGGCACACTGCCGATTATGATTCCGCGATAGACACCTACCTCAGCAAACAACTGGCAGGCGAGGATATCCTGAGGCTGAAGTTCGTCTCGGGCAAAACGCTGCGGTATGGCGAGAACTGGCACCAGTGGGCCAAATTCTTTTCACAGCCGGATGTAGAGGGAGCATCGCTCTCAAAGGCCGTGCAGCATCACGGCAAGGAGATGTCCTATAACAATTATGTCGATGCCGATAATGCCATGCAGACCATAATGGAACTGCGGGATGTGCCTGCGGCCTGTGTGGTCAAACACAATAATCCCTGCGGACTGGCTACCGGAGATACGCTTCGGATTGCGCTCTCGGCGGCATGGGACGGTGACCCCATATCAGCGTTTGGCAGTATCATCTGTTTCAACAGGACCGTGGACCTGGACACTGCCACCTTCATGAAAGGAAAATTCGTCGAACTCATACTGGCGCCCGGGTTTGAACCGGACGCGCTTGAATTCTTGAAAGAGAAGAGCAAGGATATCCGCCTCCTGGAGTTACCTGAAATGGACGAAGGCATCAGGGTGGAGAGCAGGTTCACCCATATCATGGGCGGAATGCTGCAGCAGTCCAGGGACATTGGCGTGTTCGAGAAATGGGATGTTGTCAGCGAACATGATTTCCCGGAATCAAAACGCGGCCTGGCAACGTTCTCAATGATAGCCTGCAAGCGGACAAAATCCAATTCGGTCATTATTGCCCGGGAATACTCAAAGGGCAGGTACATGGTGCTGGGTATGGGTGCCGGACAGCCCAACCGCGTGGATTCCATACGCAAACTGGCGATCACCAAGGTCTGGGAAAATCTTGGAGTGATATATGAGAACGAAAAACCTGGTATTCCATATGACGATTACGTAAATGAGGTTATGTCTGAATGCGTACTCTCATCAGATGCGTTCTTCCCCTTTGATGACAGCATCATCCATTCGGCAGAGAATCACATCCGGTATATTGTTTCACCAGGCGGAAGCATACGGGATGAAGAGGTCATTGCTACTGCAAACAGGCTTGGAGTATCGCTGGTGTTCACAGGGATGCGCCATTTCAATCATTAAAAGTGAGGGAATACTATGAAAGAAGATAAAGGATTCAATAACTATTACATTGCATTGATACTGCTGGCAGCAGTCCTTGTTGTTATGATGTTCCTGTCAAACAATGCGGGTGGGCCGGTCGTGGAAGTGGGTGATACGGTGACAATGGATTATACCGGCACGTTTTTGGACGGCACGATTTTTGACACCTCTGACCCTGAAATTGCCATCGGTGCCGGCCTCTATGAACCTGGACGCCCCTACGAGCCCCTGGTATTCACGGTCGGCAGCGGCAGGATGATAAAAGGTGTGGATAGCGGTGTATTGGGTATGAAAGAAGGTGAGCGCAGAACCCTGACAATTCCGCCAGAGATGGCATACGGCCAGACCGACCCGGCCAGGATACAGGTAATCCCGCTCAGTGATGAAACTCCGATAGAACAGACCTTCCCCCGGATCACTGAAATGCCTGCATTCCAGTTCAACATGAGTTTTGGAACAGAACATAAGGTTGGAGATACTATCCAGTTACCTGGTTCAACGATTAATCTGACCATTGTGAAAATGGGCGATACTGTTAACCTGTCCTTTGCCCTGGGTGTAGGGGAAAGTTTCTCATCCGAAGACCTGCCATGGAACGAAACCGTCGTGGCTGTCAATTCCACTCATGTAACTATCAGGCACCAGGTGAAAGTAGGCGACGTCCATACCTTCCAGGGAACCCCGTGGAATACCACGGTGATAGATATCACTGGCAAGAACATGACTATACGGCATAATCCCATCCCGGACACCACCGTCCAGACCGCATACGGGCCAATCCAGGTACATTTCGATGAAACAGGTATCACTCTGGACCAAAATTCCATGATGGCAGGAAAGACACTGGTATTCGATATCAAGATAGTGTCTATAGAAAAGGGAGATGCAGAGTAATTAGCATCGTTTTTACCGATGGCAGGTAGCAACAACAAGCTGTTGCCTGCCAGTTATTTTTCATGTTTCTGTTATCAGCGCTTTTTTTTAATTCAGTTTGACACCGGTAATACTGGTAATATCATTGTCCTGCATGGTGACCCCGATGGTCCGCTCAGCAGCCTGGACCATTGGCTTTCGCAGGCTCACAACAATGAACTGTGCTGTTTTGGATGACTCCTTGATCCGTTTTGCCATCTTTTCCGCATTGGCGCCATCAAGGTTCATATCCACCTCATCGAACGCGTAGAACGGTGCAGGACGGTACTGCTGGATTGAAAACAGCAGGGTCATTGATATCAGACTCTTCTCCCCGCCCGAGCGGGACTCCATGCGCTGCAGGGTCTTGTCCTTTGGCTGGACCTTCATAGTCAGACCGCCTGCGAAGGGGTCTTCTTCATTCTCCAGTATCAGTTCCCCTGGTCCGTCCGAAAGTTCAGGGAATATAACCTTGAAATGCTCGTTAATACCGTTAAAACATTCCATGAACGCCTGTTTTTTCATCTGCTCGTACTTGTGGATTCGTTCCAGTATTTCCTCAAGTTCATGGTTCAGGGTATCCCTGCGCTCTTTCAGATCCTTGCTGCGCCGTTCAACCTCATCATATTCGTCAATGGCACGCATATTCACAGGCTCCAGTTTGGTCATGGCCCGGACAATGGACCCTATGCGGGTCTGCACTTCCTCCAGTGTGGGCACCTCATCGGTCAGTTCCACGCCTCGTTCATCCAGTTCAGACCTGAACTCCTTAATCTGTTCAGCAAGAGTGTCACGCGTGGCATGTAACGCCATCATCTGGCGCCGGGAATTCTCCAGCCTGACCTTGACCTCCTCCAACTGCTTCTGCCATGCACTGAATTCCATTTGCAGGTCTTCACGGCGTTTTCGCATCTCTGCAAGTTCACCGTCCAGTTCCTGCTCGCGTTGTATCTTGTCATCGAGGGATGTATCAAGTTCATCTATCGTAATGCGCAACTCGGTGATCTTTTTACGCAGTTCCTCTTTCCTGCCATCCAGTTCAGCAAGCCGCACTTTGATCTCTTCAGTTTTATCGGTCGCGAATTTGGATTCGGTTTCCAGGTTGTTGATGTTACCCTCAATATCCCTGGTACGGTTCTCCAGCCTGCGTATCTCGTCCTCTATCCGCTGTGCCTGTTCGTTGAGTTCAGGTACTTTTGAACCCTTTAACTGCTCTTCCAGCTCTCCGGCCTTATCTGCAAGTTTTGCGATCTCCTGCTCAACTGTCTGCTTGCTATCCTCGATACCTTCCATCTCACCACGCAGTTGTGCACGGCCGGCCTCGATCTCAGCCCGCTCTGCTTCCTTCTCGGTGATAAGGGCAGTGAGTCTCTCACCGCGGCTGTTTATCTCTTCTATGGCCATCTGCTTTTTGGCGATCCCGGTTTCCAGTTCCCTCATCTCTGTCTGGACCGAAGCGATATGCCCCTCTACACTGTCCAGTTTGTTAATGGCAGCACTGCGCCGTGATTCGTATTCAGTTATCTGCTCGGCCAGTTTAGTGATCTTATCCTCCTCAGTTGCTGCAAAGGACACGCCGCTACGGCCACGACTACCTCCGGTCATCGCACCGCTTTTCTCGACGACCTCTCCTTCCAGGGTCACCATGCGAAGCCCGCCCATCAACCGCCTTGCAGTCTCCAGGTCTTCCACCACAATGGTGTCCCTGAACACATAGTTGAACGCGGATTCGAACTTTGCATCATAATCTACCAGGTCAATGGCATAACCTATTACGCCCGACATTTTAGATACATCACGAAAACCTGAAGCACCTGACATCTTGTTCAACGGCAGGAATGTAGCCCTGCCGCCCTGCTGGCGCTTGAGGAACGATATGGCGCGGGATGCATCCTCATCTGTATCCACCACAATGCTCTGCATACGACCGCCCGCAGCTACTTCCAGTGCAATTGCATATTCCTGGTCAACCTTACCCAGCTGGGCGATGGTACCGTAGATACCGGGCAGCTCCCTCATATCCTTGGCCTTGAGTATCTTCTCCACTGCATTGCTGTATCCTGAGACTTCCTTTGCGGCCCGTATCCTGGCTTCAGCGGTCATGTACTCCTGCTGCAGTCCCCTCAGGGTATCATCCAGGTCCTTTTGTACGCTCCTGAGCTGCGCGCGGTTGGATTCAAGGTCATCCATATCACCCGAGAGTTCGGCCATCTGCTTGTTCAGGGCTTCTATCTCCTGCTCGACATCCTCCCGGTCATCGTCGGCAGACTTGATCTTGCGTTTGGAATCTTCGATATCTTCCTCGATATCCTTGAGCTCAGCACTGCGCCGCCGCATGGCATCCAGCAGGCGGTCCTCCTGGCGCATCATTTCATTCTTGCGGTTGCGGGCCTCTTCAAGGTCATTTTTCACCTGTGACAGTTCATCCCTGGTCTGGACAAAACGGGAATCCACTTCTGCTATCTTACTGCGCAATATCAGCAACTGGGTACGCTGGTCCTCTATCTCGCTGGCAATACCAAGCTTGCGATTGTTCTCTTCCTCGATCTTCGATGAGAGTTCGGACATTTTCCCCTTGATACCGTCAATATCGATGAGCCCCTTCCTGCGCTGGGTGTCCATATCAGATATCTCTGATTCGGTAAGGGTAATGGTATTCTGGCTGAGGGCGATTTTACCTTTTATCTCCTCTATCTGCCGCTTTATTGCTAATTGCTCGTCCTCGCCCATGCTGGTTATCTGCTTATTGAGGTCCTTTAGCGCAGATTCCAAATCGGCCATCTTAGCCTGTTTTTCCTTGAACAGCGCTTCCAGTTCGATCTCACTCCCAAGTCGTGAACTTATCTCCTGGACTATTTTATCAAATTCATTTTGCGCATCCTTGAATTTGGAGAGCAGCATGTAGCCTTCGAACCGTAGTTTCTCTTCCTGCAGACTCTGGTACTTCAATGCCTGGTCCCGCTCACGCTGCAGTTTATCCAGCTGGGCATCAACCTCTGCCAGTATGATATCCACGCGTTCGATACGCTCCTTGACAATATCCAGTTCACTCATGGCGCGTTCTTTCTTGTTATCGAACTCTGAGACACCTGCTATCTCATCAATGATCTTGCGCCGCTCGTTGGCTGTCATCTGGGTGATATTGGCAACATCACCCTGCATCACCACATTATACCCTTCGGGAGTTATCCTGGCCTTGGCAAGGATGTTATGGATTTCGGTGAGAGTTGCCGCTTTTTCATTAAAATAGTAATAACTGTAATATCCTGAATTGGTCTGCCGGATTTTCCGTGCGATAACAACTTCATCAGTATCCACAGGCATTACGCGGTCTGAGTTATCGAAACGTATCGTGACCTGGGCAAAATCAGGTTTTTTCTTTCCTTCCCCGTTATAGATGAGGTCAGTAAGTTTTTCAGCACGCATTATCCTTGAACTGGAAAGACCGAGACAGAAGAGTATGCCATCCACAATATTGGATTTGCCGCTACCATTAGGTCCAGAGATGGTAGTAAAACCATCATAGAAAGGAATCTTTACTTTCCTTCCAAAAGACTTGAAATTCTGGAATTCTATTTCTTTTATATGCACCTGATACCTCGTGATGCACGTATGCATTTTAGGATGTTTTTCGCAGTATATTAGTATGACTTTATGTACTCACGTAACCATAAGCGTCAGTAAGCTATTCTTTGTTACAACTCTACTATTTCCTGTATTCGATTACGACATCTTCATCGTCTCTTGCCTCGACAACGAGATCGTCCTTGCGGGATGACCTTGAGGGAGTATTTCCCGCTATGATAATGTCCTTTTTCTTTTTTTCGTCTTGTGTTTCTTTTTTCGGAACACGGGTGTCCTCGCTCTCTGCTATGATGTACTGGGATTTCGGCACCGCAACTTCTTCCTGTACAGCTTTCTTGTCACTTTTCCGCGTTTTTTCATACCAGTTTGACAAGGTATTTGTTTTTTCTGCCAGGTCACCTGTCTGGGCCTGGTTTTCAACATCATTCTTCAGGTACTTTTTCTTCAGGTCCTGGATAATGGTTTTCTGGTCAAGCAGTTCTTTCATTACGCCATCAAAGGACAGTCCTATGTCCCGGACCTTTGTTTCAATTGCAGAGATCCTCTTATCAAAGTCAAGGTCATCTTTCATACCTTCCCTCAGTTCACTTATAATGGATTCCTTGAGTGAATCGTTCAGTTCACTGATCTCCCGTTCCCTGGCCACTAACTTCTGCTCAAGACGTTCAATCAGAATATCCCTGTTCTCATTTATCACAAAATCCCCTCTTTTAACTTCATATTAAATTTACTATGTGAGTCATGTTACTAAAATAATTTGTGGTAATAGCTTCACAGGATCCGGTCGTTCTTCTAAAACGGCATTAAGGTGATACACGCTTGCGGTCTCTCGGGAACAGTACAACATCCCTGATATTATCCACATCCAGCATGGTCATGACCAGCCGATCCGCTCCAAGTCCCCAACCAGAATGTGGCGGGATGCCGTATTTGAAAGCTTTCAGGTAGAAATCAAACCCGTCAGGATTCAGGCCCTGGTCCTGTATGCGCTGGCGCAGCATGTCGTGGTCGTGTATACGCTGGGCACCTGATGAGAGTTCCATGCGGGGATGCATCATATCAAAAGCCTTGGTGAGTTTGGGATTATCCTCATAAGGCAGGGTGTAGTAGGGTTTTATCGCGGTGGGCCAGTCCTTGATAAAGTAATGCTCGCCCATGACCGAGCCGATGACCTTCTCGGCACTGGTGCTCAGGTCGTCGCCCCATTCCAGCAGTTCCTTTGAGTGCTCGTTGTTGATATCAATTGCCTCATCATAGGTCAGACGCCTGAATGGTGCCTTCGGGATCACCAGTTCCTTGCCAAGTATATTCAGACTGGTTGCACACTTGACGGCCACGCTTTCATAGACATGGACAATGAGGTTCTCAAGTAACTGCATTACATCCTCGTGGTCAAGGAAACTTGCCTCGATATCGATACTGGTGGCCTCGTTCAGGTGACGCGTGGTGTCGTGTTCCTCTGCCCTGAATATGGGTCCTATCTCGAATACCCGGTCCATGCCGCCGCTCATCATTATCTGCTTGAACAGCTGGGGACTCTGGTTCAGGAATGCTTCGGAATCGAAATAGGTTATCGGGAAGAGTGCTGTGCCGCCTTCTGTGGCAGTAGCTACCACTTTTGGCGTGTTGATCTCAAGGAAGCCTTGCTGCTCCAGGAAATTCCTGACTGCAGAGAGTGTCTGGTGGCGTATCCGGAAGACTGCATTGACGTGAGGGCGGCGCACGTCCATGAAACGGTTGTCCAGCCTGGTATCGAGTTCGGCGTTCACTTTGCCTGTGGTGTCCATGGGCAGGGGGGATTGGGCAGGATTTAGCAGGTTGATGCGTGAGGGGACCAGTTCATAGCCTCCGGGGGCTTTGGCTTCCAGTTTGACCGAACCTTCCACGAGAATGACTGATTCGCGGCTCAGGGACTTGGCCATTTCAAGTACCTGGGGATTGATGGTCTTTTTGAACATGGTCAGCTGTGCCATACCTTCGCGGTCCCTTAGTATAAGGAACATGATGCCGCCCAGGTCGCGTATCTCGTGGACCCAGCCTGCAAGTTTTACGGTCTGGCCGTCCATTTCCCGGGTTACCTGTGATGTGTAGTGTGTTCGTCTGAATTCCATGTGGATACCTTTTGAAAATTGATCAAGATCTTGATTATTGGTTTTGTTGTAGTACATAAAGTATAACTTTTTGTACTCAAGTTAATCCGGCCGAAGGGAATATTTTCTTGTCCTTTGATGTATTTATTATATAATTAAACTACGGTCTCCATGAGAGATGAGTAAACGAGGGCATTCATTGTAATACATTATAATTAAACGACATTATCGATCATCTATCTCAAATATTCTGTGTGCCCCGGCTGATAATATCTACATAGTTGGCAAAAAAATACTTTTTATATCTCTTCTTTCCTGTTATTTCCCGTAAAATGCCGAGTTTTTCAAATTTCTTCACCAGTTCATTTACCGATACTGTGGAGATGTTCAAGGTCTCAACGATATCACTACTGCTGACGAGTGGCCTGTCGAACAGGAAGTCCAGCATTTTCACAGCATAAATACTTGATATGGAATTTTCATACAGTTTCAATATCAGGTCTTCCTTTAATTTGATGATCTCCCTTGCAGTATTTGCAGCCTCCTGTGATGTTTCGCTGACACCTTTCAAAAAGAACTTTATCCAGTCTTCCCATGCCCCTTCTGTGCGCACGTTCATCAGCAGGTCGTAATATTCATTCCTGTTGTTCTTCAGGTAGAAGCTCAGGTACAGCAGGGGTTTTGACAGTATCTCTCTCCAGACAAGGTAGAACGAGATAAGGAGTCTTCCTATCCTTCCGTTACCATCCAGGAACGGGTGGATCGTCTCGAACTGGGCATGTATCAATGCGATCTTGACGAGGGGCGGGATGTTATCTTTCATGTGGAAGAACCGTTCAAGTTCTTCCATTGCATGCTGGACCATATCCGGAGGCGGCGGGACAAATCGTGCGTCATGTACCGAAGCCCCTGGTGTGCCGATATAGTTCTGGAAGGCCCGAAACTCACCGGGGTCGAGGTTAGCACCTCTGGCACCCTCAAGCAGTATTTTATGGATATCTTTTATAAGGTCCAGGGATACGGGATGATCGTCAAGTTTCTTTATACCGTAATTCAGCGCTTTAACGTAATTCACTACTTCCTTGATATCCTGTATATCGTCTTTTGGCAAAAGGTCGGCTTCAAATTCCAGGACTCCTTCCAGGGATGCCTGGGTTCCTTCTATCTGTGAGCTCAAAAGGGCCTCTTTTTTCACATACATGGCAATGAAGAGGTCAGGATTTGGCAATACCGTGGTTATACCGTCCAGACGTGCAAGGTTCCGGTCCGCCTTTGACAGCAGCGAATGAAGCTCGTCATCATATTCTAAGGGAGGGTCAGGCGGCAGGCTTTTTGGGATGAAGGCTCGATAGCCTGCGGGAAGCATTTCATATATTCCGGCTCTGTTGTCCATACGATACCTTTCCTTTCCTTATCTGTACTATACGAGTTATAAGTTAATGAAAGTTAACTTAAAATGAGATATATCTTTCTAAGTAAAGATAGGTTGATTGAGATGGGGATTTTTGTGGGATAGATAACCTGGCTTTCCTTCGATTGGATGGTTGATGGTTAAGTTAAGGATGGTTTGCTTAAAACGGAGTGCGACTTTCTAAGTACGGTTGGATTATATTATCTGCTTTGTTTTTGATTTATGGGATTTTTGTTTATTTTGGCGGGAATTTCTTGATAATTTCATTTTCATCATAACCTCCATAGATATCTATATCAATTGTCTCTCTTCCCCTGCCAAAATTGGTCATCATTTGAGCATCCTGATAAATTGAAATGTATTTATATACAGAATAATCAGAATCTTTTAAAGATTCTAACGTAAAGACCTCATCTGTTTGAGGTTCAATGAGAATAAATTTTCCATCAATTATACAATAATTCATTGCATGATAGTATCGTGTACCCTCTCCAACTTTCATGGTATCACGAAGTGATATTGCCCCCATAAGTATGCCATACTCCCTTGCATTTTTAGCGAGACCTCTTGAAAAACCTGTACAAACAAGATAATCTGCACCTCGATGGATATCAGGAGAATAACTAAGTTCGTCCGTGATATCTTCTTTTAGAAAATCCTTCAACTTTTGCATTTCCAAAGAGTAATATGTTGGTTGAATATAGTCTGAATTAACATTTTCTGAATTAGCATTTTCTGAATCAACATACTCTGGATCAACACATCCTATTCCAAAAAGAATTATGAGAATGAAAAATGCACACGCGATCAATTTTTTTCTCATTTTTGAACCGCCATAATTTTATAGAAAATCGTATGATAAATCAGAAACTCTGGAAAATCTAATATTGAAAATTACTTTTTACTCTTCTCTATCTTATTTGAGTGAAATAATCCCAGGCACTCCCCAAACCCAAAAACAAGAACTCAGAGATACCCTTTCTTATACATCAGTTCAGCATTCAGCACACTGGCCCCTGCTGCGCCCCTGATAGTATTGTGCCCCATCACCATGTAGCGAATACCTTCGCGTATCCGGCCCACAGACACGCTCATACCCTTGCCCGCATTCCTGTCCAGCCTGGGCTGAGGGCGGTCAGGCTCATCCCTCACAATAATAGGATGCTCGGGCTCGGTGGGCAGCTCAGAAAGACCGGGGTCAAAGTCCAGGAATGCCTGTCGCACCTGTCCGGGTGTGGGGTCGTCCCGCATCCCGACCCAGAGTGCCTCCAGGTGCCCGTCCATAACAGGCACACGGTTGCACGATGCACTGATATTGAACTCGGCAGGGACCACCCTGCTGCCATCGAACTCGCCCAGGAGTTTCAGGGGTTCGCTCTCCACCTTCTCTTCCTCGCCGCCGATATATGGCACCACGTTCTCCAGAATGCTCATGCCATGAATGCCTTCATATCCGGCGCCTGATATGGCCTGCATTGACGCGACCGTCAGATTCTCTAGCCCGAACTGCATGAGGGGTTTCAGGGTAACAGTGAACATAATGGTCGTACAGTTCGGATTGGTCACGATACAGCCATCCCAGCCGCGGTTGTCGCGCTGTACATCGATCAGCCCCAGGTGTTCCGGGTTGACCTCAGGTATCATCAATGGTATGTCAGGTTCCTTGCGAAAAGCACCCGCATTGCTGGCAACCACACAACCTGCCCTGGCAAAATCCTCTTCCACTGTCCTTGCATAGTCCGAAGGCAGGGCAGAAAACACAAGGTCCGCATCAACCGCACCCACATCAACAGGCACAACTTCAATATCAGCTGCCGCTTCAGGCATAGGTGATTCAAGCCTCCAGTTTGCAGCATCACGATATTTCTTCCCGGCCGAACGCCCGGACGCTGCAAGGGCAGTTATCTCAAACCAGGGGTGGTCTGTTAATGCTTCAACAAACCGCTGTCCTACTGCACCGGTTGCGCCAAGAACGCCTACTTTGATAATTTTTGCCATGACCAAACCAAAATAAAAAAAAAATATTACCTATTACAGGGAGATTGCACCGATAGGACAGGCATTAACGCACAATCCGCATTCCGTGCATTCATCACTTATAACGGCTATATCATCATCATTCATCGAGATCGCTTCCTGGGGACATTCATCAACACAGGTTCCACAACCTACACACTCGTCAGCATCTACTTTTGCAACCATGTTTTTTTCTCCTTGTAATAATTAAAAATATATTCAAATTATCGTGCTTAATCCAGTGAAATTGCTTCTACAGGACACGCATCCACGCACATTCCGCATTCAGTACACTCATCAGCATTGACTTCTGCGATGTTGTCACTATTTAATGAAATGGCTTCGGTCGGGCATTCATCCACGCAGGTTCCACATCCAGTGCATTCATTTGCATCTACTTTTGCTGCCATATGATTTCTCTCCTTTCATTTCCGGTCTCTATGACCCGGTCTGAAATTACCAAATGAAGAAGTAAAATAAATACCTTACGATTGATGACCACGCCCCGCTCAGAAAGGCTATTTAACTGTACTGCACATACGTGAAGTGAATGAACCAGAACCCCACACTAAAGGGCACACTCGACGGGCAGGGCGTAACACTTGATGCCAGTACCAGGGAAATCCTTTATGACACCAGCTTCTACGGGCGGCCAATGGACAATTACCTGGAACTAACGCTTATCGAGGCTGCATACCTTACCTATAAGAACCGGGTTACTGTCATCCATGAAGACAAAGACCTTGACTTCGAGGGCCTGATGTGCGAATCAAGCCGCAGGGAAGGCAACTTTGAAGTGAAATACATCGTTTATAAAGACCTGCGGGAGAGGGGCTATTTCATAAAACCCGGCGTCACCGATTTCAGGGTATATCCCAGAGGGGGTAAACCAGGAAAGACCCCTTCAAAATATTTCATCCATGTACTATCAGAGCGCCAGCCCGTGTCGTTAATGGACCTGGTGCACCAGGTACAAACCGCAGCCAACGTGCGCAAGGAACTGGTAATGGCAGTGGTGGACGAAGAGAGCGATATCACCTACTACGGAGCAAGTCTTCGCAGCATGAAAGGAGATATGGGGACAGCCCGCTCCGATGCTGCCATCAGGGCCACCCTGCTGGAAGACAGGGTGATTGTGTGGGACAGTCATTCCTCGGACCTGCTGCACAAACACCATCTCTTTGGTAAACCCCTTGACGAAACAAGGCTCCAGCTTTCACTGGTAGAAGCAGCATACCTCCAGGAAAAGAACATTATCGAAATCAAGGATAGCCTGGGTGAGCACGTCCTGACCCTGGCTGAATTTTCAGATACCTCCACAATCGTGGAAGCGGGTTTCCCGATAAAACTGGCAGTGTACCGGACCATGCGGGATGCGGGAATGGTGGTCAAGACCGGGTACAAGTTCGGCAACCACTTCCGGGTTTACAAAAAGGTGGACGCGAGCGTGGGAATGAAACATTCGGAATTCCTGGTCCATGCCCTGGATGGCGACCATGTGTTCAACCTTCCCCAATTGTCCAGGGCAGTGAGACTGGCAAACAGCGTAAGAAAGCAGATGGTCTTTGCCTGGCAATCTGGCGACAATATCGTATTTCTGGAACTTGGCAGAATGAAGATGTAGGAACTGTTACCTTTACTATTCATGCCCTTCTTATTCCTCGTCCCATTTCCCCTGATTTCCGTTACTGACCCAGGCCCATCTTCATCCTGAACATCTCGACCAGCCCGAAACAGCCCGTAAGCATCATATCCCCGTGCGGAGCCGCAAACTCCACATCCAGTCCTGAACCTGCCATGATATTCCGGTTCGGCCCGGTAACTATCACAGACCTGATGTTGCCAAAACCCACCGCTTCCCTGATAAAGCAGCCATGCCCACCGTCATTGAATACCTCTTCAAGACCCAGTTCACCATCACATAACCGCCTGATAAGGTCATCCAGTTTTGGTGCATCCACTGACCTGGTATGATGTTCGAACAGTGCCAGCATTCTCTTCCTGTCCACTACAGCAGCCAGGGTATGACCGTTGCCGATATTCACCACTGCCACCGGACCGTCCTGATTTCCATACAGTACCCCGCAAATGGCAGCAGGGCCTGTATCCATGAGCAGTACATTGTTCCCTTGCTGTTTCAGGGTATCCATCACAGCCTGCATCCTGGAAAGGTGTGGTGGTACCCGGTTCAAATATGCGAACCGCTCCAGTTCACCGCCCTGCTCCAGCACCTCCCTGAAATGCCTGAAACGGAACAACCGGTTGCTCATATCAGGAGCCTTGCCGTGGTCCTGTACTGCCACTGCAAAGTCCCGGGGCAGGTGACTCTCGAACAGTTCCAGCGCTGTGCCAATGGCGCCTGCATCCACATCACGCATATCAATACGCTCTATTCCTTCCGGAACTGTGTCCCCCGTACCCACCAGTATCACACCCATGTGGGCCACTTTCCCGAGGTTATCATGCAGGGTCAACGCCGTACGCTCCTCGGCATAGACCTTCAATCCTGCCCTGATATGTTCGCGCACAGCCTTCCCTGAAGGACCGCCACCCATCGTAGTACCTGTAAGGAAAACATCGCGTCCTCCACCGGTCGCGCGGCCTATTCGCCGGGCAATTATCTGTGTCTGTGATGGCAGCACCATCTTGATATTGTTCTCCATGTGCTGTGTATCGTCATAGAGCAGTATGTCCTGCGTACCCATTCCCACATCAATAGCCATTATCTGCATAGAATAGATTAATTCATATAATCCATAGCACATAAACCTCTTCATGTCAGGGAATGATACGCCTGCGCTGCACAAACAGAACGCTCCGACAATAGTGAATTTCGCGATCATCACGGTGAGCACATCCAGGTACAAAACCTACGGCAGTGTAGCCGCACCCCGGCAAGCCGATGACATATCGGGAACGGTCATGATGGACCTTATTTCAGGTGCGGGTTTTGAAGTTGTGACATATTCGCTGTTGCCTGACAATGAAGCCTTGATCGCGGGGAAGGTACGGGAACTTGTGCGCTCAGGCATTCATATAATAGTCATCAGTGGCGGCACCGGCCTTGCACCTGAAGATGTAACACTGGAAGCAGTGGAACCGCTTTTTTGCAAGACAATTCCCGGTTTTGGTGAACTGTTCAGGATGAAAAGCCTGGAGGATGTAGGCACTGCTGCCATACTTTCCAGGGCATCCGCAGGGATAGTGGACAGATGTGCAGTCTTTTGCCTGCCCGGCTCACCGGCAGCGGTTGAACTTGCATTAAATGAATTGATAATTCCCGAAGCTGCCCATATTGTAAAGCATATTTGACAGGCACCAGGGCAATGTGGTTTGCCGGTAGTATGAGATTATTCAAAACTTGGACTGCATACTACTGGAATTGTATACAAATGGGACTACGACCGGGACTTAATCGAAAACTTTATCTTATAATATAATCTTCATTTAAATGGAGTGTAATTAATATTTGGAATAGTGACGTGGAACTATATCCTGGAAAATGGAGTGATACGTATGCAGGGATATCCAAACACTGAAAATGATATTGTAGGAAAACGATACACCATCAGGGACAGGGTGGCACACCAGACCCACATGATAACATGTGTGTTATTGATCATTACCGGGCTTTACCTGGCTTTGCAGTTCAATGTCTGCACCCTGCAGGCATGGACTTTGATGTCGTATCAAAGCCTGCGTTTGATCCATGTCATTGCCGGCATTCTGTTCTTGCTGGTCAACTGGACACTGATACCCTTCAACCTGATTACAAGCGGCCACGTGCTGCAATACATTTTCAGCCCGAAAGATGCAGTCAGGCTCAAGCAGGCCATTGTGAGCTTAATAAAACGGGGAGAATATCCAAAATATACCATATACAACAAAACAACCGGACATTACGAAAACAAACTCCATCCAGCCTATAAGCTCATGGTGATATTTGAAGGGATCGCCATTGTATTTATTGGAATATCAGGTATCATAATGGTTGACCTGAAATTCGGAGTTGTGGATTATAACATTTCAGCATGGAATAATTTCATGGCCTGGTTCGTTGGGGATATTATGGGTAGTGTGGCAATATTGATCGGTATGAACGGTATCGAGTTGATAAGGTCAATACACTTGTGGGCCACATACTGGTTCGTAATTGAACTTATAATCCACCTTGGATTTTTAGGAGTCGATCCAAGGATGAATAAATATTTAAAAGCCCTGTTCATAACCGGAAATGAAACGATGGACGAGTACACAGAAATTGTCGAGGGTACCCACGCTGAACATAAGAAAAAGCCGCTGGTTGTGTTCAAATGAACGTATGATCCGTTAAAACAAGCACCTGCGCACAATTATGATGTGATTAAATAGAAAACTAATAATAACAAAAGGTAACAGAGAATTAAAAAAATTGAAAACGTACCGAACATATTAATAATGAGGAGGATTTCACTTGAAACTGAGTAATGTTTTGCTACTATTGATAGTAGCTTTTTCACTAATCGCCGTGGTCCAGGCAGAAGAACCACAGTATGAAACAGTAAGTAAAATGGCTGAGGACGTTGATTGCAGGGCAACCTGCCACAATCCCGACCCACACGTGATACATGCAAACACGCCAGCCACATGCCAGCAATGTCACGGTGCAACATTGACCGACCGTCGGCCCGCGTGTACCAAATGCCATTCAGGAACCATCCATAATGTCCACATAAAAAAAGTACAGACTGAGGATTGTTCATTCTGCCATTCAGGGCTTGAGAACCTGCATCTGGAAATGATATCAGATACCCTGTGTTCCCATTGTCATAAGGACCTGCTCGTTGTTCATGGCGGACCTGCTGAATCCTGTAAGAAGTGTCATGGGACAGCACCAGATATTGTTGCACCTGTTAAAGGAGAAGGTATGACCGTCATATGTCAGAACTGCCATGTTTCGACAGATGTTGCAGCCCTTCATGGTGATTCCTCGAATCCGAGTTCATGCTACCGATGCCACAGGCCGGGTTCCACCGAAGTAGAATCTTCCAGTGAGATTCCACATTTTCTCCATATACCCCAGGTAGACTGTAACAAATGTCACCTGAACCAGGATACAGGTAAAATATACATACCGGTATGCACCCAATGCCACAAAGTGGATAAACTGCACGAATTTAAATCCATAGGTCTTAAAACACCAACTAATTCAAAATTGAGATGTGCAGTCTGTCATCCGATGATGAGTACTGATGATGGAGCTGGTAAGCCGGCAGGTACATCCACACCTACCCCATCCAAACCCACAGAAGCAACTGATGGTGGAAGTTCCGGAGTTCCGGGTTTTGGGATCGTAACGGCATTGACAGCGCTCAGCGTATTATATATCGTAAATAGAAACAGGGATTAAATATCCCATAAAAGGAAGATAGTCCTGCTATCTTCCATTCTTTTTTTTGTATTATTTATATCAGGTCCTGTACCCTTCTTCTGGCTCCATTACATGTCTGCCTGAATTGGACAAGAAGTGGTGTCCTGGTCCCTTGAACAGTGGTCTTTCCTGATTGTACCGCTTTGAAAATTGCATCGACTGACGGTTCTGAGTCTATTTCAGTATATGCCCTGCCAACCATTTCAACAAAATGCGCATCACTGTTGCCCAGCATGGGCAGCTCAAGTTCTTCTGCCATCCGTACAGCCAGTTTATTGAACCTGCCCAGTATGAACCGGGAGTTCAGGGTCTCAATGGCATCCACATCCAGGCCAGAAACATCACCCAGGCTTTTCGGGTACCCTTTGAAAGGATGAGGGGCTACGACCAGGCAGTCCTGGGCATGGGCAAGCCTGATTATATCCAGCGGGTCCATATTTTTCTGGAACTTTCCACAGTTGCCCAGAACCAGCAAGTGACCCCGGGTGGTCGTCACTTCTACTCCGGGAACCACGACCAGGTCCATGCCATGTTCCTCAACGAGACGCTGTGCTTCCATGGAGCCCCCTATAGTATCATGGTCGCATAGTGCAATACCGCCCAGGCCGATACTGCTCGCCTGCCTCAAGATAGAGGCAACAGGTGAGGCGCTGTCCCTGGAATGACAGGAATGGACATGGAGATCGATCCGCATTGGAACTCTGTTATGCTGGAAGTGTTAAAAAAGATTTCGAACATTACCTTTTTGGTCATTCAACCCCTCATGTTCCCTAACCCATCAGAAGTCATAAATAATAATTAAACAATTACGAATCAAATCTCATCTACGGGCAACATAATACACTTTATGCTATTTGGAGGAAGCTTTACTTGAAGGAAATACGCATCCATGGCCGCGGAGGACAGGGTTCTGTCACTGCAGCCGAACTACTCGCGGTGGCTGCATTTGAAGACGGGAAATACAGCCAGGCGTTCCCTGCATTCGGGGTAGAGCGCAGAGGTGCCCCGGTTACAGCCTTTACCAGGATCAACGACAAACCGATAAGGCTTCGTAGCCAGATATATGAACCTGACTATATAATAGTACAGGACCCTACATTGATCGAGGTTGTAGACGTAGCTGCAGGAGCAAAACCTGACGGTAAGATACTTATCAATACAGAATTCTCGCCTGATACCTTCAAACTTGACACAAAAGCACAGGTCATGACAATAGATGCAACCAGGATAGCTCTTGATATTATTGGACGCCCCATCGTAAACACTATCCTGCTGGGTGCTTTTGCAGGTGCCACTGGCGAGATCAGGGTTGAAAGCATCCAGAACGCTGTGGCGCAACGCTTCCCGGGTAAGGTGGGCGAAAAGAATTCCCTGGCCGTACTTGAAGCCTATAAACTCATGGAGGCTAAATAATGAAGATCACTATTGGCGGAGTAGTAGAACCTGGTACCACCAGGGCCAATAAGACCGGTGGCTGGAGGAACTTCAGGCCACTGTACCATAAGGACAAATGTATAAAATGCGGGCTGTGTTCCCTGTTATGTCCGGACAGTAGTGTCATTGAGCAGGAAGACAAGTATGTTGTCTTTGATTTTGATTTTTGTAAAGGTTGTGGCATTTGTGCCAACGAATGCCCGAAAGATGCCATAGAAATGGTACTGGAGGAGAAATAAAATGACCGGAAAGATGACCGTCGTAGAAGGTTCCTATGCTGTGGCACATGCCGTCAAGGTCTGCAAACCGAATGTAATATCAGCATATCCCATTACACCCCAGACCCATATCGTGGAAGACCTGTCCCAGTTCATGGCTGACGGTGAGATACCGAATTGTGAATATATCAACGTGGAGAGCGAGTTCTCTGCCATTTCAACCCTGGTGGGTGCCAGTGCTGCGGGCGCCAGGACCTATTCATCCACCACGTCCCAGGGACTTGAACTTATGCATGAAGTGCTGTTCAACGCTGCAGGTATGCGGCTGCCCATTGTCATGACCGTGGCAAACCGGGCTGTGAGCGCGCCCATCAATATCTGGAATGACCACCAGGACAGTATCTCCCAGCGCGATACCGGCTGGATGCAATTATTCGCCGAAGATACCCAGGAAGCGGCAGACATGACAGCACAGGCCTATAAGGTGGCAGAGGATAACGATGTCATGCTGCCGGCCATGGTATGCATGGATGGTTTCATCCTGTCCCATGTATACGAGCCCGTGATATTGCTGGAACAGGATCTGACCGATGAATACCTGCCCGGGTTTGAGCCAGAACATATCCTTGACCCGGCAAATCCCAGGACCTTTGGTGCGTTCGCTGACCCTTCTACGTATACTGAATTCAGGTATTTGCAGCAAAAAGGGATGGATGCTGCCCTGGAGAAGATAGGGAAAGCTGCTGACGATTTCAACAGAATGTTCGGTCGTTACTATGGCGGGCTTATTGATACCTATGAAGCTGAAGATGCCGAAATCCTGATAATGGCTATGGGTTCGGTTGTCGGTACCATCAAGGACGTGATAGACCGTGCCCGTAGCGAAGGTGTCAAGGTCGGACTGGTCAAGGTACGGTCATTCAGACCTTTCCCTGTGGATGCCATCCGCAAGGTGCTGGGTGATGCCGCTGTTATCGTAACACTGGACAAGAACATCTCACTGGGGCTTAATGAAGGCGCATTATGCACTGAAGTGAAATCGTGCCTGTACAATACAGATATTAGAACGCCAGTCATCGGTTTCATGCTGGGTCACGGTGGCCGTGACATTCCAAGAAGGAACATCAGGATGATAATTGACAAGGCCAAACAGGTGATACGCTCGGGCGTTACGGTTGAGAGTGAATTTGCTGATCTGCGAGGTGAACTCGTATGAGCAGACTGGCTCCCGGACACAGGGGCTGCGCGGGATGTTGTGATGCCATGGCTGCAAATTTCGTATTAGAAGCAATAGGCGATGATGCTATAGTAATAAATCCCACCGGCTGCCTGGAAGTAATGACCACACCGTACCCTGAATCAGCCTGGGAAGTACCCTGGATACATTCATTGTTCGAGAATGCGGCAGCTGTGGCCTCGGGTGTTGAAGCTGCCCTGCGGGCCCTGGGGCGAAAAGGGAATACTAAAGTCGTGGCAATGGGTGGTGACGGCGCTACCGTGGATATCGGTTTGCAGGCAATATCAGGTGCTTTCGAGCGAGGTGACGATATCACCTATGTGTGTATCGATAACGAGGCATACATGAACACGGGTGTGCAGCGCAGTGGAGCCACTCCTTTTAATGCGTCAACCACCACGAGCCCTCCCGGCAGACAGAGTTTCGGAAACTCTCGGCCCAAGAAGAACATGCCTGCCATTATAGCAGCCCATGGTTCACCTTATGTGGCAACTACATCCATTGCATATCCAAAAGACATGATGCGAAAGGTCAAAAAGGCTGTGGATATTGAAGGTCCCACGTACATCCATGCCCATGCGCCCTGCACTACCGGCTGGAGGTTCGATACTTCCAAGACCGTGGAGATCGGCAAACTTGCTGTTGAAACTGCTCTATGGCCAATGTACGAGCAGGTAGATGGCGAGATAACCAGTGTCAGGAAAGTGAAAAACCCCAGGCCTGTGGAAGAATACTTGAAAGCACAGGGCAGGTTCAGGCACCTGTTCACCATGGAAGGCGGGGATGAAGCAATAGCAAAGATCCAGGCCATAGCTGAATGGAACATCAAGCATTACGGTCTGTAATAGTGGAATTATTACTCATTCCCTGATTATCCTGAATAAAACAATGAAGGCAAAAGTCGGGTTATGAACGGGATATGAGGGGATAAACTCTACTCGACCTTTGCCTAATTGACATTATTCTCCATTATAGTTTATTAACTTTTCTTTTTGGCCTTATTTTTATTTAAATAAGGGGTCTTGGTTGTTTGTCCTCTGGCAGTACCGGTAGTTTCATGGTATTGATGAGCACCGGGTCAGTGACCTCTTTTGCCCGCTCCAGCAGCATTTCCTTGCCTCGCTGGGTGATGGCGAAAATGGGTATAGCAGTGCCGAACTGAGCCAGAACATGCCCTTTGATATGTTCTCTGATTGAACCAGAACTGCAACCTGTGGTTATATCCACCAGTCCTATCAACTCCTTCGCTTCCTCATGACCCATGCCGGTAACATGAACACCAAAGGTAACGATCTCCACACCGTGTTCTTTCTCAAGCTGGCGCATTTTCCTGACATCTGATGCACTTATTACCGAAACGCCTATACGCGTATGCCCCATGTCGATGGCTTTTTCCACGCCTGCAACCTGGTCCAGTGCAGCTGTCTCAGGGTCCAGCACGGTTCCGCCCGCCTTTTCTATCCGGCTTATCAGTTCCGGAATAGGCGAGGTCTCGACCAACCCTGATATCCTGCTGCCTATGCCCTGAGCCAGGGTTGGACTGCTGGTGACCACGGTACCAGCGCCCTCGCAGGCAGTTACACAGGCGTCCAGCAATCCCCTGTGCAGGGCGGTCATGAATGTCTCGCTTGCCCCGAACCCCACAAATATCTCCATCTCTATCTCCCGCCGGGCAGTGAACATACCGAAATCCTCAATACGGAACTCGATGTTACCTTTCACGGATTCGGGAGTGAACTGGGTGATGTTCCTGACTTTGGCAAAGATAGGACAATAATCAGTCTTCGGTTCTCCGACTTCTACGACCTTGCCGTCTTCCACTACAACCCTGGTCTTGCCCAGGGCTTCCATAACATGTCTGTCTTTTCGGGGATGCATAAATCAACTTCCTGGATTCTATTAATGTTCTACTCCATGTATGAGGAGTCTGCCGCATTCAATGCTCTCAAACTGGAATGTGGTCTGTGTTATATTAAATTTCCCTGCCAGCACGTTGTTGATGGCATCGATCAAATCAACAGTATCACATACATGCATGTCACCCACAAGGATATGGGCGCTTAATGCATGAATATTGGAACATACGCTCCACAGATGTATATCGTGAATGTCCTGCACACCATCAATTGAATTCACTGCCCCGACCAGTTCTTTGATGTCAATGTGCCTCGGTGTGGATTCCATCAGGATATGCAACGAATCGGTTATGAGCCTGACAGACCCGAACAGTATAATTGCTATGATTATAAAACTCAGCACCGGGTCAGCAATTGAACTGCCGGTGAACAGGATGATAAGGGCACCTGCAATAACGGCGACGCTGCTCAAGGTGTCACCAAGAGCATGCATATAGGCTCCCCTGACATTCAGGTCATGGTGCCCGTGAAGCCGTGTGGTCACCCACAAATTGACCAGCAGACCTACAGCAGCTACGACCAGCATCTCCATCCCCCTGACCTCAGGCGGTACGAGTAACCGGACATATGCCTCCCTGGCAATGAACACCGAGATGATAAGTAATGTTAATCCGTTGATGAGCGCCGAAAATATCTCGAGCCTGTGGTAACCGAAGGTCACCCGGTGGTTGGACGGCTTCTTCGCGATCTGGATAGTTGCATAGGTCAGGACCAGTGCGAACACGTCCATGAACATATGGGCTGCGTCACTGAGCAGGGCAAGGCTGTTTGCATAGAGACCGCCTGCAACTTCCAGGATGAAGATGGAGAAGGTGGCATAGATGGCATACCTCAGGTTTTTCTCTGTCCTGGTAGCGTGGTGGTTATGGTGGTCATGCCCGCTCATAATACAACTATATAATAATACCTGGTAATACTCATTTCCTAAGTTTTATATCGATAAAGCGCAGTCTTTCCTGGTGATGATACAGATAAACACCCCATCCCGGCTGCATTTCACGCTTATCGACCTGAATGCGGAATTGGGACGAGTGGACGGCGGTGCGGGATTGACGCTGGACGACCCGTCTATGAGGTTGTCGGCCACCGAAACAAACGAGGGCGTGTTCGTAACCGGCACTGGTGACCTGAAGCGAATTAAGACCGCGGCCGAGGTTCTTATTCCTGAAGGGAAGGGAATCCATATCAAAGTGGAACAACCCTTTCCCGCCCACGTTGGATTGGGGAGCGGGACACAGAGCGCGCTGGCCGCCGGCTGGTGCGTTAACCTTGTGTTCGACCTGGGGCTGACCGTGCGTGAGGTGGCGGTTAAGGTTGCCAGGGGCGGGACATCCGGTATCGGTGTAGAGGCTTTCGAGCACGGTGGGTTCATTGTGGATGGAGGGCACCGGTTTGCTGATAAGGGGGCATTCTCTCCCTCGTCTGCCAGTAAGGTACCACCGGGACCTGTGCTGTTCAGGCATGATTTCCCTGACTGGCCCCTGGTCGTGGCCATACCTGACCTGAAAGGCGCCTCATCCCAGCGAGAGGTTGATATTTTTAAACACTACTGCCCGATCCCCCTTGGTGAAGTGCAGGCAGTGTCCCATATCATATTGATGAACATGCTTCCTTCCATTATCGAAGCTGACATGCAGGCTTTCGGGGATGCGATAAACCGAATCCAGGAGGTGGGGTTCAAGGAGCGGGAAGTAGGCCTGCAGACCGATGAGGTCAGGCGCTGCATGGATATTATGAGAGAGCAGGGTGCCTGTGGTGCAGGCATGAGCTCGTTCGGACCGGCGGTCTATGCTGTGGCCGAGGAGCCAGGGGAAGTGAAGAAAGCAGTGACCGAATTCCTGGATTCAACTATCGGAGGGCAGGTTTTTGTTACCGTGGCAAGGAATACGGGAGCGAAAATTACGATTAAAGAGGGCGCGTAATGTGATTACCCGGTCCCGATCCCGCCCTTATACCGTGTGACAACACACACTCCGTCGCACTTCCCGCACCTGTCACATCTATCATCCACCCTGATATGCCCATCTTCAAAAGAAATAGCATGTCTTGGGCAGGCTTTCTCGCATATCCTGCACCCGGTACATTTCACCGCCTTCATCAACTGCCGCGCCGCCACCTCAAAGAGCCGCTCGGTCGTCACCCGGTCCCCCCCGTTGACCTGGAAGGTACCATCTGCGTACACCTTTACAGTTCCCTCCCGGGTCCGGACCACCAGCACACCCAGGTCCTCAGAATACCGGACCTCACCCACCATCTTCATCATGTCCATCGCATCCGGAGGCCTGACCCCCCTGGCACTCCCCTCGATACTATACCCGCCCGCCTTGCAGGGAGAGACACCTGAGACCATCGATATCTGGAAAGCCTCGCTCACTGCATCCCGCGGGACAACATCAATACCAAGCTTTCTGGCAAGCAATTGCATCTTCGGCGGGTGCTCGCGCCAGCGCCAGAACCCACGGTCAATATACCCGGGCGCAAGCCCACTGTGCCTGGCCCAGTCATGCAGGTAGGTATCCCACCTATCGTACAGGTCGGGATGCAGCTCAAACATGCGCCGGTACTCTGCGCCCAGGGCCGCGGGGCACAGCCAGCAGCCCACCCGCTCGAACCCCTCATCGTACAGGGGATTATACTCCAGTCCCCGCCAGTGGATATACAGCCACACCTCAAGAGCACGCCAGTCGCGGATGGGATACACATTCACCTGGCCGGGTACCAGGGTATTTTCCTCCTTTGGAGGGATACGGGCACGGCTGAAGGATTCATACCTGCGCTTGCCGTCCATGGTCAAATACTTCCCCTCCTGTGCAATCCTGCTGGCAGGGGAAAGTTTACAGACCTTGCAGCACCACCGGTAATCCTTGGCAGGGGGACCGAAGTTGGGCAGATGCTCCCAGAATACGTCCCCTGC
Source organism: ANME-2 cluster archaeon (assembly GCA_019429385.1). Classification (NCBI taxonomy): domain Archaea; kingdom Methanobacteriati; phylum Methanobacteriota; class Methanomicrobia; order Methanosarcinales; species ANME-2 cluster archaeon. The sequence continues at coordinate 46,022 of JAHYIS010000013.1, forward strand.
ATCCAATTCATCAAGCTCAATATCATTGTTGCGGCAAAACGTTCGTGCGTATTCCACAGTCTCGGGAAATTCCAGGCCCGTATTGATAAAACATGCCTTAGGGCTACGTTTCAGGGCACTGCGGGTCAGGTCAAGCACAACCAGGCTGTCCTTGCCTCCGCTAAATGAAACATACACGGTACTGCCCCGGTATTCCTGCTGGTGTGCCAGGCCCTTTATAGTGTTCATAGCGTCGCGTCCCAGTTGTTTGATGGCTGGAGCGTTGGCTTTAACGATATCGTCCATGGTGGGGACTGCCGTCTTCAACCGGACCAGACCCCTCCCTATTTTCCTTACCCTGACCGCAGGAACACCTGCCTGTCCCATACCTGTTGCATCCAGCAGGGACGTACCCACACCGGTCATGTTGCCGCTCCTGATAATCACATCATCACCCTCGCTGATATCATCTGAACACCACAGTATCATATCAGAACCAACGGTCTTGCCACTGAGATGTCCCTTCACGTCAGAGAGTTCAACAGTTCGGTTACCGGTATGCTGTGCCATAAGAGTGCCCCCATCCTTTGAAAGGTCCAGGCGCCAGTCCAGGTATTTCAGGTCGAACCGCAGGATACCCAGCATCATCCCGTCCACTATCACCTGGTCGGTCTTGTCCTCGCCCCCTATCTTATTCAGCAGGATGATGCGCTCACCCAGCGGGTCGGTGCCATAGTTTTTAGTCAGGATGTCATGCAGGACACTGCGCTCGTAGGGTGAGCAGAACCGCACATCTCCGGGCGGTCCCAGTTCAATGCGCTCACCTGTTGAATTGCAGAGTGAACACTGTTTTGTAATAAGCGGTATATTGCAATCCGGGCACCAGTACACGGATGTTTCCTGTCCCGGATTGAATGGCTTTTGTGTGTGCTGTCCTTTCATGATGTTCCTTGATTGTGCTCTTGCTTATCAACCGTTTATAACTTCAATAACCTCGAACCTCTTCACATCGAACAGACCGATATCTGTCAGTCTCAACTCAGGGATAACGGGCAGAGCAATGAAAGAATGGGTGATGAACGGTGCAGGTAATGTGCACCCCATACCAAAAATGAGACTATGGAGCCTCTCCAGTTTCCTTGCCACCTCTTCCACAGGCTGCACGCTCAGCAATCCGGCAAAGGGCAGCGCAAGGCTATCAAGCACCCGACCGTCCTGGACCAGTACAATACCACCCTTCATCTCACGAATGGTATTCACAGCCATCGCCATATCGGTATGGTTCGTTCCGGTCACTATCACATTATGGCTGTCATGCCCGATACTCTGGGCAAAAGCACCTGATATCAGGCCAAAACCCTTCACAAATCCCAGGCCGATATTGCTATTTTTTCCATGGCGCTCGATAACTGCGGTACTAAGGATATCCGATTCCATATCAGGCAGCAGTATACCGGTCCCGGGAGTGATAAGCTCTGCCGTATCCTTCTCGGTGAATATCTTGTCAGGAAATACCTTTATCACGTTCACAGAGATGGTGCTGCCTGAGGCACTCATTATCTGCAGGTCTCCGGGTACTATCTCCCTGTACCTGACAGTATCGAATACAAACTCAGGATAATCAAAGGCAGGTGCCTGAGTCTCCACTGGATGGCCGCCAACCATTACCGAATGTATCCTGAAACTCTCCAGGTCATCAAGGATGACCAGGTCTGCCCTGCGGCCAATGCTGATAGAACCCACCAGGTGGTCGATACGATAGTGCCTGGCCGTGTTTATCGTGCACAGTGACACCGCATCTAAAGGATTCAGGCCCAGAGCGATAGCTTTTCTCACAATCATATCCATATAGCCAGCCAGCAAATCTTCAGGATGCTTGTCATCGGTAACAAAGAACACATTCTCAAGGGACACTCCTTCCTCAAGCAAACGGGGCAGGAAGGTATCGAGGGACTTTGCAGCCGAACCCTCCCTGAGCATCAGTCCCATACCCAATCGCAGTTTCTCAAGCGCTTCCTCATAGGTGAGAGATTCGTGGTCACTGGAAATGCCGGCCGTCATATAACTCCACAGGTCCGGGCCCGTTAGTCCCGGCGCATGCCCGTCAACGACCAAACCACGGTCATGGGCCGCCTGTATCATAGACAGTTTCCTGACATCACCGTTCAATACGGCAGGAAAGTCCATCACTTCGCCCAGCCCTACAACCAGGTCATTATCCAAAAGCGACCTGGCATCACCCACGTCAATAGTTGCGCCTCCGGTCTCGAAAGACGTGGCAGGTACGCATGAGGAAACGGTGGCAAAGATGTTCAAGGGTAGATGCTTTGCCTCCTCAAGGATCAATTCGATGCCCCGCCTTCCCAGCACATTAGCAATCTCATGGGGATCGATAACGATGCCGGTGGTGCCGTGTTCCATTGCCTTTCGGGCGAACTGGGATAGGGTGACCATGCTGGATTCGAAATGGACGTGGCCGTCCAGCAGGCCGGGGGAGATAAAGCGATTGTCCATGTCGATAATTTCAGTGCTGCCACTTCTCAGGTCAGATACATCACCAATACCGACAATAATGCCGGATCTAATTGCGATATCTGCCTCGCAGACCTCTTTCGTATTGACATTCAATATCCGGCATTTTTGCAGAACAGTATCTGCTTTGATATTTCCCCTTCCGGCTAAGATTTGTTCTGTCAGGTGCATGGGTACTGTATTGGAGATTATGAAGTAAGAATTTACCTGTATCTTGCAAGTAACGTTCAGTAAAAAGGGAAATATTCATTGAATTATTTCCTTCTCACATATCCTGAAGAAATTCTGCAACAGTTCATCCCCTTTCTCTGTATGGCTGACCTCAGGATGCCACTGTACCCCGAACAGCGGTTTTGTCTTATGCCGCATGGCTTCGACCTCACATACATTGCTCCGGGCCAGCTGGATAAAATCAAAAGGCAGTCTGGTGACCTCATCGGCATGGGATGCCCATACACTGGTGACAGGCCCAATCCCTTTCAATATCTCGTCCTCGTCCAGTATCTCTACCTGTATGGCGGCATATCCCCCTTTTTGACCGGTAGCTATTTCACCACCGTAGGCCCTGGCCATCAACTGGTGTCCCAGGCAGATGCCCAGTATGGGCAGCTCCAGTTCCCTGACCATCTCCTCTGCCCGGCCTATACGGTCTATGGTGGGGCCGCCGCTCAATATCAGGCCATCGGGCTCCATAGCCAGTATCTCCTCGTTTGAAAGGGTATTTGCAATGATGCGGGTCTCCACATCCAGGTCACGCAACGCTCTGTGGATGAGGTGGCAGAACTGGCCGAAGTTGTTTATTACCAGGATCTTAAGGTCAGTCATATGTGGCGTATAGTTATCAAGGGAATTGATAAAACTATCTTTATTCCGGGATAGGGTAGTATCCTACTATTATTTCGTCCAGGTATACGATACCGTTATACCCGGAAAAAAATGAGTATGGACGAACTTATATCATCCTGATGGTTTCCAGGTTTGTGGGTGCCCTGGTTTCTACCCTGAACTTGCGGTATATGGAACTTGCCAGGTCCAGGCAGCTCTTTTCATCACCGTGTTCGGTAAGGACATGTTCAGGCCTTGGTTTCATCTTCTTGATATAATCCATTAACTGCTTGCGGTCAGAATGACCTGAGAACCCTTCTGCTGTTTGCACCTGCAGGTTCACCGTAATGACCTCTGATTTACCGTTCTGGTGTACCGGTATCTCATTCCAGCCTTTCTGCAACCTGCGACCCATGGTACCTTCTGCCTGGTATCCTACGAACACAAGTGAATTCCTCTCATCAGGCCCGTATGCCCTTAAATATTCCATGATAGGGCCGCCATTGAGCATACCTGACGTTGCCAGCACCACACCAGGTACCCGGTTATCCAGTAGCTCCTGCCGTTTCTTTTGGGAATCCACCTGTATAAAACAATCTGAAAGGAAGGGATTCATACCTTTATGGAAGATCATTGTCCTCAGGTCACTGTTCAGGTATTCAGGATAGGTAGTGTGTATGGCCGTAGCCTCCCATATCATACCGTCAAGGTACACAGGCACTTTATCAATTTCACCCAGACGGATAGCCTCTTCAAGTACCAGCATGACCTCCTGGCTCCTGCCCACGGCAAAAGCAGGGATAAGCACGGTACCTCCCCGGGCGACAGTCTCCTGGACGATTCTCTTTAATTGAGCTTCAGCTTCCTTTCGGTTGGGCTGTATATCCCGGGCCCCTCCGTACGTGGCCTCGGTGATTATAGTTTCAATCCTCGGGAACGTATTAACTGCTGGATCGAAAAGACGGGTCTTTTCATACTTGTGGTCTCCGGTAAAGGCTATATTATACAACCCATCACCAACATGGAAATGTACCACTGATGACCCCAGGATGTGACCGGCATTATGCAGGGTTAACTTCATGTCAGGAGCGATATCAGTTACCCCACCATAATCCAGGGTAATAGTATGCTTCAAAGTTTCCCGTATCATAGTTGAAGGGTATGGTATGGTTTTGCCTTCCTTTGCAGCCACATCGATAAAGTCCAGTTGCAGCAATGCCATCAGGTCGCGGGTTGGCGGTGTACAGTACACCGGTCCTTCATATCCATACTTATACAGCAAAGGTATCAGGCCGCAATGGTCCAGATGTGCATGAGTCAGTACCACTGCATCCAGCTGGCTGATGGGTGTTACTTCAGGTATATACAGGTAGGGTGTTCCGTTATCATCCGAACCCACATTGACACCACAGTCAATGAGCACTTTTGTCTCAGGGGTTGAAAGCAAAAAGCAGCTCCGTCCAACTTCCCTGCAACCTCCCAGTGCGGTGACCCGGACCCATTTATCCTTTGAAGTCACTTCCTGGTGTATCTTCCTGCCTATGGTCTTGAGCAGTTCTTTTCGTTCATCCTTATGGTCCCTGATATACTGGCGTACGTTCTTTACAGTAGATGATTTAATTGGGGGAGTTCGCACCACTTTTGGAGTCCAGCCAATTTCCTTGGTTATCTCCCGCAGCGTATTGCCATGCCTCCCAATCACAAGTCCTGGCTTTTCAGCCTCGATAATAACTTCTCCAGTATCAGTATCAAAATAATGGTTGGAAACACCTGCATCCTCAGGGACGATCTTTGCGATTGTTTCCACGACTTTCTCTGGTGCTGCCAGTACACCCGGGTCCGGCCGTACTACCAACCGTTTACGCAGGTCCTTCGCCAGGTTCCTGACTATATCTCCGTTATCTGCAAACTTCTTAGGTTCCGGAGTATATATCACCAGTTCTGGCCCTTCAAATTCCACCTGTGAAATAGTCACACCGGGTGGCAGCCTCTTTATGATCTTTATTTTCAGATCAGCTAATACGTCATCTACCGACATTATATTTACGTCCTGTTAAAAAAATGAAAAAATAAGTGATTGAAAAAATTTTTTTGAAATTCATTCGTTTTCTTATTTAATACATTAGATCATCATAGAGCATCATTGAATGATTTGCGTTTCTTTTCAATTACAGCATCGTCCACTTCGACATAACTATCAGACGTGATCTTTACTACCTTTACACCGTTTCCAGATGCTGCATCCCGCTTAACAACGTTATGCAATGCCCTGATAGCCAGGTCAACTCCTTCATCCATAGACATGTCTTTCTTGTATCTATCTTCAAGTACGCCGTAGGCGATAGGAGAACCTGAACCTGTTGCAACGGCAGTTGTCTCTTCCAGCTGCCCTCCCATAGCGTCCAGGGAATACAGGTTTGGCCCGGTCTTGTCCACGCCACCTACAATAAGCTGAACCATGTACGGGAAATAACGATTCCCTCCAAGCACATTTGAAAGCAGGCTTCCAATTCCTTTGATGGTCATGCTTTCCTGTCTGCGCATTTTATAAAGTTTAGATTCCACCTGCATGACCTTTACAAGGCGCTGTGCATCACCCACTGAACCTGCAGTGGTCATTCCTACCAGATCATCTATCTGGTAAATCTTTTTGGCATCTTTACTTGCAATAAAAAAACCCATTGTAGCCCTGCTCTCGGAAGCCAGGACAATGCCTTCGCTACAGACGAGTCCAATAGTTGTTGTACCTTTACGTTCATATTCATTAACCATGTGGATACCTCATAGAAAAAATGAGAAAATCAGTTAACTCCAGTTCTTAATTGGTATCGTCCTATATAATAGTTTTCCCGTTTTTTATTAAAACACATTCTTCACACCTATGCCTGGTGCAGTACTGTTTACCATATTCTACTATCAGGGCATGGTATTCTTTGAAAAGGTCAACGTCATGCTCCAGTTCAGATTCAAATCTCTGCTGAAGCATGCGGTAATTACCATTAAGCCCAAGGCAGTCCAGCATCCGGCAGGTATAGGCATCAATGACGAACGTTGGTTTGTTGATGGCGTACAGGATAATACTATCAGCGGTCTCATTTCCCACACCTTCAAGTCCAAGCAATTCCCGCCGCAGTTCATCAACAGGCTTGTCTGCCAGGATATCTTTGTACCTGGAATAATACTCAGCAAGGTTCTTTAACCGACGGGCTTTTTGGCGGTAGAATCCGGTACACCTGATGAGCTCTTCAAGAGAACCTGTATCTGCAGCAGCCAGGGTCTCTGGTTCAAGCAGTCCTCGCTCTTTCAGGTTGGAAATGGCCTGTTCAACATTGTTCCACCGTGTCTGCTGGGTCAGCAATGCGCCAACAACTACTTCAAAAGGTGTTTCTGCAGGCCACCAATTCTGGTGGCCCAGTATCCCAAGTAATTGTTCGTAGATGTCTATCAAACGCATTTTATGCCCTGATGTAAAATGAAATACTGTCTAACTATACACACTTTATACCCAGGTGTTTCAACTTATTGTACATAGCAAGATTGACCAGCAGGGGAGTGATACTTTCCACCATAGATGATACTTCGAGAGGACCGGCCATCAGGGGCCTGAGATTTTTGATATCCCTGACCAGTCCGGCAACAACGCCGTTTGCCTCAGCATTAT
>JAHYIS010000014.1 GCA_019429385.1 ANME-2 cluster archaeon
GTGTGGCCGAAGGTACTGGAGAAGAGGCAATAGAGGCCTCTGTTTGCGGGGAAAATGAGGGGAAATATAAGATTTGTTAGAGGAATTAATCAGGAATAACATTAGGGGTGAATAGAATGTACACATATAAACGAACAATTGCTAAGGGATATGCGGATACTGTTGCGAAAGTCAGGGAAGCATTGAAAAATGAGGGTTTCGGGGTTCTTACAGAAATCGATGTCAAACAGACTCTCAAAACCAAACTCAATGTAGACTTTGAAGACCACATTATCCTGGGAGCATGTAATCCGCCGTTCGCGTACAGGGCATTGACTGCAGAACGGGATATCGGGGTCCTGCTCCCCTGTAATGTGTCTGTCTACAGGCAGGATGGGAAAACATTTGTCAGCGCAATATTACCAACGGTCCAGCTTGGAAAAGTAGGTAATCCAGAGCTGATACCAGTTGCCGAGGAGATCGAGACGATGCTCAAGAGAGCGGTTGATGCAGTCGCTGAAGAGTAAATGAACGTACCAGGTTAGTGGATATAAAAAAAACACCTGACTATGTATCCTGACGATAGCGTTTATACATTGGCCGGACAGGTGCCAAAAAAAGAGATTGATCTCTCATCGTATCCAGGCCAACAGGTCATCCCGGCTCAGGTTATGAATTCTGTTCCGTATCAATCCGGTAAGCGCCCTGACATCTCCTTTCTTCGCGCTGATAGGTGCCAGCACATTCAGCCACTGGCGCCAGGGTGGCAGCATGCCCAACCGTTGTGCTACACCGTCCATAGTGCCATCAATATCCTGTATCTTATCCATTTTATTGACAGCTACCACGACATCCAGTTCAAGTTCACGGAGGAACTCGAACATTTCAACCTCAACAGGGATCTCCTCCCGCCTCTCCCAGCGGTCTACAACCTCAGCAAAAGATTTGCCATCAACAACAAGCACAGCCATGACAATGCGGTCCTTCTGCTTTTCGATATACCTGACAAATGCTGTCTTAACCAGATCCTGTTTGTGTTCCTTAATACCCCGCATAAATCCGAATCCAGGCATATCAGTGACCACCAGGTCCCCGAATTGCAGGTGGGATGGTCTCAGGGTAACACCCGGCCGTCGCCCGACAGGTACATTCTTACCCGTAAGGGCACGAATGAGCGTTGACTTGCCCACATTTGAGCGTCCAACAAAAATTATTTCATAATCAACATCCGGATTATTTTTATATGATACCATTGTCAGGCCATACATGACCTGCAGGTTACATAAACCTATACCTGTCTGAATACCTACCATAACTGGCCGTTCAGGATAGCTTCTGTACGGTCGTTTGTGCTCTGGTTGAACTTCCTGATACCAATAAGGTACCATCCATCCACCAGGAGCGGATCATCGAAATGGGCATCTATACCCATCTGCCTCAGATGTTCCTCAAACCGGTTTGCAGTGTCAAGGTTGCGGACCCTGATTTGCACATCTTCTGTAATGCGTTCACCCTGTTTTCGCTTTCTAATAGTGCTGACCATGGACTTCAGGATACTTTCACCAAGCCGGCAGCATCTTTCCTTCAAAGTATCCTCATCTTCATTCCATTCAACGGCCTGGAATCCTTCCCGTACCACCCTGGAGAAGAAAAAATCCTGTCCATAATCATTGTAGAAACCGAACGCATATTTGAGGTCACTATCAGTACTCTGGGAACTGGTATATTTGATGGCAGGGATTTTCATTCCAGGGTCCTTTATCACCACCCCTTCCCTGCCCTTCTCACCCAGTTCCCTGATAATGCCGGTAATACCCGGGGCAGCCTTATCAAGGGAATATTTTCCGAAATATGGCACGGTCTTGATGGTATAGTGGCTGCAGAGTTCGTGTTTTTCATCTATTGTCAGGGATTTACCTGAATTCTTCTGTTGTATATCGAAAACAAAAAAAGAAATGCTTTCAACTTCGGGATATAGGTCCTTTGGAACATAGGGATTATCGGGCCCCACCATTTCGCCGCAAAGTACCAGGTCGGGGTGTTCTGTGAAAAATTCTTTCCCTCCGTTTTCCAGTACCCTTTCAGTTGTATACGGGCACACCAGCCCTCCTCTGGTCAGTGCAATGACCATATCATTAATGCTGGCCACCCGTACATTGTAACCATTCATTTTTTCTTCAACAGCTACTTCCGGTAATCCTTCAAAATGGGTAACAATACCGGCTTCAAGCATCATAGCACGCTGTATCTTTGGGAATCCTCTTACCGTTTCGATAATCTCACCTGTTTTAAAAAGAGCCGTCCCGGTCTCAAATCCGGCTGTACCCTTTTCAAAACGGTAATAGTCAGGAAAGAATCGGGACACTTTTTGCAGGACTCTTCTCTTCAGCAAACCAGATACTCTTGATTCCGGTATCTTCAGAGCAATTGATGAGAGCCTTATAAATTCTTCATCCTGAACTTCCTGACTTCTATTCATGCGAAGTATCTATCTACATTTTTTTAACAATGGCTTCAAGCAAGCACCGGCGCGTGATTAATCCAGCTACCGCTTCCTTTTCGTTCAAAACCGGTAGTCCGCCGAGATTTCTATCAAGCATTAAGGCAACCGCTTCTTTCGCCATCATATTTAATCGGGCAGAAACGACTCCCCTGGTCATAATATCTTCAACCAGAAGGTTCTTTATCCTGTTATCCTGTTTGCTCCCTTCTACAAGGTCCCGGAAAGCCCGCAAACCGTTAGCGATATCGTGCTCGGTGATAATACCTACAAGTTCCCCGTTCTCGAGTACAGGCAGTCTTCCTATATCGTTATCAAGCATTATTCTCCTGGCATGTATCACTCGTTCCTCAGGTCCGATCGTAATTGGGTGGCGCATAATCTCACGCACCATTGAGTTATTAAAAGGATACTTTTCGATAACTTCCTGGGGTGTCACCCAGCCCAGCACTTCATCGTTATCAACAACCAGCAATACCCCATCGTTCTTGACCATAAGAACCACACCATCGTTCACCGATGTATCAGGCAACACCTTGTTGAACTTATCAGTGGTCGCCGTGGCTACATGCAGGGCCGAAGCAGGAAGGTTTGCCTTTTTTCTTGTTCCCAGTTGTTTGGTAATGGAACGCATGGTCACTATACCATGTATCTGGTTGTTATGCATTACAAGAAGCCTTCTGGTATGATGTTTATCCATTATGTCAAGTGCGTGCGATAGCTTGTCCGATTTATCAATAGTAACTGGTTCTGTCATTATATCTTTTACTTGCATTTTCATCACCTTTAGCGTTCAATGATTGCCTGAATAATGTTCTTTGCATTTACAATCCCTATAATCTCATCATTTACAATAGGTATTCCGTTAATCCGCTCATCATACATAATCCTGGCAGCTTCCACAGCAGTGCTATTCTCACTGAGGGTAAAAATTGGGCAGGACATTATATCTTCAGCCACCATGGACACTTCTTTTACAGATCTGAATATTTTTTCACCGCCATCCCGGTTCTTGCGTGCCATCTTGATATCCTTGGCAGGCAATTCACCTTCTGAATTCAACATCCTGCCGAGGGCCAGGTTCGTTTTCGTAATGACCCCCACAGGATTGTTGTTATCATCTACAACAATAACTCTATCAACTTCATTGCTCTTCATCTCATGTATGACATGACTGATAGTATGGTGTCTGTGAACGGTAATGAAATAATCATCCATGATATCTTTCACATTGGCAGTATCTCCACTGTTGGAGTAGTACCGTATCAGATCCAGTTTGGTAACTATCCCTACCATGCTCGGGTCAGATTCACTCTTAATCACAGGCATTCCACTGATGTCATTCTCACGTAAAATTTCTGCTGCCTGCTTTAGTGAGGCATCAGGATATATGGTTACCGGGCCCGGTGTCATTACAATATTGACAGGAATATTGTCAATAGGTCGCCGGCGCCATGTTGGTTCTGCCTGGTCCAATCGATGGGTCAGGTCGGTCTTGGTTACAACTCCTATGGGTATCATTTCAACAGATCTTGACGTTGATACTTCAGGTTGCTGTTTATTTACCACTACGAGCCTGCTGATACTGTGTTTCATCATCAGGTTCCTTGCATGCGATATCGTTTCATCTGCTCCGATTACATAGACCGATGTGCTCATAATATCCTTCACCTTCATTTTGATACCTCCTCTGGTATTCAATTAATCTGCAAGTGCCCTGACAATATCCCGTTCAGTTATGATACCGCATAACTCACCATCATCTATTACAGGAAGTGCCCCAACTTTTTTATCCAGCATTATGCCGGCTATTTTACCAATATCAACATTTGAACTGGTCCACACAATATCGCGCATTATCATCCTTTTTATCGGTACATTAAATGCATCATCTGCATTCTCTGTCATGAGCTTCTGAAAAATATCCCCGGAACTAAGGTATCTCATAATATCTGAAGCGGTTATTATACCCAAAAGAACATTTTCTTTCACGACAGGTATCCTCCGGAATCCTTTTTTAATCATAGTCCTGGTGGCTTCACGCACAGGCATGTCAGGTCCGGCAGTGACTACCTTTTCACTCATATAGTCTTTAACGAGTTTTAACGTAGTGACATTGGCAATAGTCTTGACAAAGTCTCTCTCTGAAATAATTGCTACTACGTTATTATCACCATCCACTACGGGAAAGCCGCCAATATTTTTTTCAATCATCGTGACAAGAGCCTGGGAAATGGAGTCATTAATGTTCATGCTGACCACATCTTCCCTCATGATCTCTCTCACATTTTCATTGATCGCAGCAGCAAGGTTGCCATTATGCTTGTTCTTTACCAGGTTATGTCTGAGACCTCCCCCCAAGAAATCTACTATATCCAGACTTGTGACGATACCCACCAGCCGGTTGGTACCTGCATCTGCTATTGGGACACGTCTGAATCCATGTTTTACCATCGTTTTAGCTGTTGTCATAATGTTGGCCGTAGGAGGAAGGGTAATGACGGTTTTTGAAGCCATGGCCATGATGTCGCCTTCATGGTTCGCCAACCTTGATTTGAAATTAACTGCTCCCCGGTCCATAACACCAGAACTGTCCAATCCCCTAACATCAGGTTTGCTGCTGTTTTGTCTTTTCATAATTCCACCGAATTGTTAATAACCATATTTTTGAATTTCATTAAAAGAATATTTTCAATAATTATTACTTCATATTTAAAACATGCGCTGATTTTTCCTTGGATAACGATTCCGGAACATCAATTCCCTGACGTTTTTATCACTCTGTTATTTTGGTTCAGGTTCATTTGAGCTTATCGACATATGCCTTTACGACATCATATCTGGTAATTATACCAACCAGTTTATCGCGGTTTGTCACACAGAGGCGCCCCACATCCAGTTTTATCATCATTCCAATGGCGTCTTTTATCGATGCTTCCGGAGCAATGGTATAAACAGGCGTACTCATGATACGCGAAACTCTGGATGAAGTTCCCATTCTGCTTCCGTGTTCATCTTCCCTTTCTATCCTTACACCTCCGGATTTGATAATATCATACCTGGTGACCATACCCACTAACTTATTATGATCGTCTAATACAGGGTAACCTGAATATCCCTTCTCTATCATATTGGTCCAAACCTTTGCTAAATGGTCGTCGCTTGAGCAGGTATGGACCATTGTCGTAAAAAGTTCCTTCACCTGCCTGTCAGGTACATCTGACGGGGACAGATTTTTGAATATACCAGCTATGGTCAGGGCACCACAAAGTATTCTATCTGCTGCTGATGCAAGTACAGGCGCTAAACTTATCCTTGATTGTATCATGATAGCTGCAGCCTGTTTGATTACCATATCACCGGTTATGACCGGGATTTGCGTGGTGTATCCACTCACAGTGATATTTGACTTTGTAGAGGTAATATTGAGTATGTCCTGTTCAGATATTATTCCCTGCACTGTTTTGTTATCATCGACCACAATCAAAGTCATATGATGATCACGCATCAACTGACGGGCATGGGTCACATAGTCATCGACATTGATTGAGACAGGATGATTGTCCATTACTTCCAAGACTTTGTGTAAGCTTATAAAAAACACCCCCATTCAATGGATCATTCGGTTTCTCTGCACGATTCGCACATAAGGGCCCCATTTAAGTAGTCAAGGTTATCATAATACCTACCACAGTTTTCGCAGACCCCTCTGCTGATTATTTCTGGTATTTCACCTTGTGAACCAATGTTTCTTTCCCTGTGCATGTTGATAAGCTCAGACAGAATATTTCCCATCTCGATAGAGACTGAAACAAGGTCTGTGTCAGTCACCAACCCCACAAGTTTCTTGTTTTTAACAACAGGTATCCTCCGGATGTGCATTTTAAGCATCAGGTCTTTGGCTTTTTGTACATCTTCATCCGCATCAATCGTTATGAGCGGGGTCGTCATTACGTTTTTCAGGGTAGTTGAATCGGGAATAGTGTTCTTTGAAATGATCTTCTTGACCATATCGTGTTCTGTCAATATGCCCACTGGATTGTTATCTTCTGTAACGATAAGACTGCCAACATCCAGTCCAACCATCGTTTTTGCGGCGTCTGATATTTTGGTATTTATGTCCACAGATATCGGATCACTCGTCATAATATCTTTTATTGGCATATCCGTTTCCATAATGCTTCCTCCCTTGAATATTTACCATTGAACCGTATCTATTTGATGAGATATAAAGGATTGGATGTATCGGTTAATGCTGCCTTTGAACATAAACCGACTGCATATAGTGATACAGAAATGTATCGTTCTGTACACTATCTGTTTTTCAGTACATTGCGCCCCGATAATTATATCCAACCCGTGAAATATTTCCGGTGTATTAAAACTCGAAAGATTTATATAGTGAATTGTTAACTCTTACCATGGCTAATATCCATTATTTTCTATGTTCTGATAGGAGGAATGCTAATAATGAAAGTTGTAAATGGGAAACTAGTAATTGTCACATTGATACTTGCAGCTTTAATCGCTGCAGGTTGTGCAGGCCCATCTGAAAATGCAACGGTACCAGGGTCAATTAAGATCGGTCTGGTAGCGCCGTTATCGGGTGGTGCTTCAGATGTCGGCAACGATATGAAACAGGCTGCGATCCTTGCAGTTGAAGAGATTAACGCAGATGGTGGAGTGTTTGTTTCAGAGTACGGTGTAAAGATCCCGCTGGAACTGGTGGAAGGAGATACCCTGACGTCTCCGACCGAAGGTGTTACTGCAGTGGAGCGATTGATCACCAACGAGAATGTTGTAGTGCTGGTGGGCGGTTTCTCCAGCGGAGTTACCCTGGCCAACCAGGTGCCTGCCGCTGGTAAGGTGCCATATATCATTACCGGCGCATCCAGTTCACAGGTTACAAGAAGGACCGAGGTCGATACCAGTTATTTCTTCCATTATTGCTCGACCACGGATGATTATTCACAACCTATCCTGCAGTTCTTTGTAGATGAACTCAAACCACTGGTAGCAGCAGACAGGGACCTGAAACTGGCCCTTATATACCGGGACGATGCTTATGGAAAAGGGGTTATTGATTCCAGTGTGGCATATATTGAGGAGAACAACCTGCCTGTTGAATTAGTAGCCCAGCAAAAGTATCCTGTATCTGAAACTGATTTCCATGCGTACCTCACCAAGATAGCAGATGCCAAACCAGATGCATTGTACACGGTCGGTTTTGTGAAAGACACAGCCAGTATCTATATCCAGGGACAGAGGGATGTAGGGCTTAATACGGTTTACATGGCAGTGGAATGTAACGAGGACCCTGCGTTCTATGAACTTCTGGGTAAATGGGGCGACGGTCAGCTGCTTGAGAGCAAGTTCGCACCTTATGCTCCCGAATACACTGAAATGATGGGACCCTATAAGGAAGCATACCTTGCAAAATGGGGTGTGATGCCTGGAATGATGGGCGCTGATACCTATGACGGTATCTATCTGGTAAAGTCTGCAATTGAGCGTGCAGGTACTCTTGACAGGACCGATGTCAAAGATGCTATCAAACAGACCAACGAGTCAGAGATGCTCATTTTGATGGAGGGCGGGAACATTGTATTTGATGAATACAATGAAATTTCACCAAAGATATTCATTGAACAGATGTTCTGGAACGAGGAGACTGAAGAACTCATACCGGTCATTGTCCTGCCCGAGAACCTCAAGAGCCAGGACTTCGTATTGCCTGAGAACTATGAAATAGGTGGATAGATAATCCACCCACTTTCTTTTTTTTTATATTAGTAAAAATGGCTGATATCACGACATTATTACAGATATCCATATGGGGCCTGACCGCTGGATGTATCTATGTGCTCATTGCCGTCGGCCTGAACATGATATTCGGCGTTATGAAAGTGGTGAACTTTGCGCACGGTGAGATCATGATGCTGGGTGCATTTACCAGTTTCTGGTTATATTACTATACAGGAATTAATCCCTATGTTATTCTGTTACTATCAATGGTAGTTGTGGGTATTTTTGGGGTTATAATAGAACGTTATGGTTTCAGGAAAGTAATGGGTACGGGAAAACTCAACGAGATATTCTTAAGCCTGGGATTAATATATATCCTTCAAAATGCTGCCGTGAAATTATGGACCGATGATATCAGGAAGATCGACAGTCCATTCAGTTCAATGACCCTGGATATGGGAGTGTTGAACATACCATACGACAGGCTTATAGCTATTGCTTTTACTGCACTGGTACTCATTTGCCTGTATTTATTCCTTACCAGGACCGATGTGGGCCGGGCACTGAGAGCTACGAGCCAGAACCATGAAGCAGCCATGTTAATGGGTGTGAATGTCAACCACATGTATATGCTGAGTTTCGGGATCGGTGCCGCCCTTGCCGCAGCAGCGGGCACAGTCACCGGTTTTTTATCTCCCTTCAATCCGTATATGGGTACTTTACCCGGTATCATGGCTTTCATTGTGATCATCATTGGCGGTCTCGGCAGCATACCTGGTGCTATTATTGCAGGACTGATGCTCGGATTGGTGCAGAATTTCACGATCTTCTATTTCGGTGGAGCATGGAAAGAAGCAGTGGCATTTGTCCTCCTGATCATCGTGCTGGTAATAAAGCCGACCGGCCTTTTCGGGGGAGAACGCTGAGATGACTGTCACAGAACGCGTTCGTAAATATGCAATGTCCATCTACCCGACCTACCTGTTACTGGTAGTTATAGGGCTGGCACTGCCGATGGTGATTACTGATGATTTCTTAAACAGGATCATGGTTCTCACGTTTTTCTTCATCATGTTCTCAACAAGCTGGAACCTGCTGGCATATTCCGGTCAGGCATCCCTGGGACATGCGGCTTTTCTTGGAATTGGAGGCTTTACTTCTACGATCCTTATCATACACGGCGTCTCATCCGTAGTTGGCGTGTTGATTGGCGCACTGGCTTCATCCCTGGTGGGTTTGTTCCTGGGGATAATATGTGTCAGGTTAAAAGAATGGTTCCTGGGACTTGTCACATTTGGATTTGCTATAATAATGGCTGCAGTGGTTAATGAATCGTCGGTCTTTATTGAGGGTATGAACGGTTTGCTTGGTGCTTTAGGACTATCCGTCAACCTGGATCCGCACATGCTCGGCGGCAGCCTGGGAATCTATTCACCGAACATTGTATCGAGAGCTCACTATTATTACCTGTTCTTCTTTGCAATGGTGGGAACAATATTGGCATCCCATATAATAATCAGGTCAAAGATAGGCTTTGCGTTTGCAGCCATACGGGAGAACCAGGCAGAGGCCGGCATGATGGGAGTGGATATCACACGCTATAAACTGATAGCGTTCATGATAAGTACCTTTATGGCAGGATTTGCCGGAGCATTGTTCGCTCCGTATAACTATTTCATCAATCCGGAAATATTCAGTATACACAATTCATTTATGCCGATCATTATGACAATAAGCGGAGGGATCGGGACTATCGGAGGCCCGATAATAGGAGCCCTGGTCATAAACCTGGTATGGGAACAGATGGGACTATGGGGTATGAGTATTGACCGCCTGCTTGTCCTGGGATTCATTCTGGTAATTGAGATACTGTTCCTACCCCGAGGCCTGATGCCATTGATGAAAAAATTGATGAATAAAGTTTCAGGTATTACATCCCGAGATATGCCTCTTTGACATGGTTATTGTCAAGCAGTTCACAGCTTGCCCCTTCAAGGGTGATGCGTCCCGTTTCAAGTACATATCCCCGGTTTGAAGCTTCCAGAGCATGATGGATGTTCTGTTCCACCAGCAGTACGGTCACACCCTGACTGTTCAGGGTCTTGACGATCTCGAACACCTTTTTGACCATTATCGGTGCCAGCCCCAGGGACGGTTCATCCAGTATAAGCAATTTAGGACGCGACATCAGGCCCCTTGCAATGGCCAGCATCTGTTGCTCGCCGCCACTCATGGTACCGGCTGATTGTTTCTGCCGTTCTTCTAACCTTGGGAACAGGTCGAACACCCATTTCAGGGTATCTTCTCTGTAATCTGATGTATACGCTCCCATCTGCAGGTTTTCCAGGATGGTCATTCTGGGGAACAGTTCCCTTCCTTCCGGTACCAGGGCGATCCCGTCTTTAACAATGTGATGTGTGGGTGCCTGGTGGATAGGGTTTCCATTGAATACGATTGATCCTGATGTGGGTTTGAGCAGTCCCATCAATGTCTTGACAATGGTGGTTTTGCCTGCACCGTTTGGACCGATAATGGTAATTATCTCTCCTTTGTTGATGTGGAAATTCACATCCCACAGGATTTTAACCGAACCGTAGAATACATTGATATTTTCAACGTTGAGCATTCTTTGACCTCTAAAAAATGTACTTCTCACCCAGATATGATTCAATTACGGTCTCGTTATTTGCAATTTCCTCAGGTGTACCATCGGCTATCTTTTTCCCGTAATCCAGCACGACTATGCGGTCAGATACTCCCATGATTACGCGCATTATATGTTCAACCATCAGGACGGATGTGCCATTGTCGCGCATCTTTTTTATCAGTTCTATAGCCTGGAGGCTCTCTGTCGGGTTGAGACCCGTGGTCACTTCATCCAGCAGGATAAGTTTTGGGTTGGTGGACAGGGCACGGGCCAGTTGGATATACTTGAGTTCCATAAGGTTGAGGTTCTTGACGGGCAGGTGTATCTTATCGCTGGAAAATCCTATGAACCTGAGCAGTTCGATGGCTTTGTTGCGTGCATCTTTCATGTTACCGGTGTCCTCATCGCCAAACAGTGCCCCTACCATTACATTTTCCAGAGCCGTCATCTCAGGGAATGAATGTATCAGCTGGAAAGTCTTGGTGATGCCCAGTTTGCACACCTTGAACGGAGGCATTCTGGTAATGTCTTTACCGTTGAAAATGATGGAACCCGAGTCAGGCCGGTATATTCCGCTTATCAGGTTAAGGAGTGTTGATTTGCCTGCGCCGTTGGGTCCTACCAGACCTACTATCTCCCCTTCGTCTACATGGATGTCCACACCGGATACAGCCACGAGGCCGCCAAATTGTTTTGTCAGGTTTTTTGCATCCAGCAGAATAATCACCCAGTATGATTTTATGGTCTTTGATTTTATGGTATGATGCAATATAGACTTTTCCGAAATGAAAAAGTCAACAGTTTCATGACTATACAGGATTTTACAGAAATGCTAACGTCATGATTTAATTTGAATGAAGGAATGTTAACCAAATATTTATAACTACAGCAACAATTTGTAAAGTCATATGGCAACGGTCACAGTAAAACTGTTCGCAAACTTACGAGAGCAAGCCGGTAAGGCAAAGATCGAGGCAGAAGGTCATGACCTCGTGGAAGTGCTCAACCGGCTCATTGAAAAACATGAAGGTCTGGGAGCACTCATATTTGACAGTAAGGGACTCCATCCTTTCATCCACGTGATGGTCAATGGTATCAGTGTCAAGGATAAAGACGGACTGGAAACCATACTCAATGATGGGGATGAAATAGCTTTATTCCCGCCGGTATCTGGCGGGTGAGGAGACTTATGGGCAAGCTGTTCAGGTCACGAATGGATGTGGATACGGCAAAGAAGCGATTTTTAGAAGCCATCCGCCCAATAGAGCGCAAAGAGAGTGTACCTCTTGAAGCTGCCAACGGTCGAGTGCTTTCATCAGACATTGAAGCCGAACACAACGTACCGCATTACAGGCGTGCAGCTATGGACGGGTATGCCCTCAAGGCTGATGATACGCTTGGAGCAGCCGCATCGTCCCCTGTAATGCTCACGCTGACCGAAGGCGATGTCGAGCCGGGCACCTTCCACCGGGTGCATACAGGCTCTGCAATCCCCAAGGGTGCTGATGCTGTGGTGATGCTTGAGGATACCAGGGTTTCAGGTTCGATGGTGGAGATATTGTCGCAGTTGCATCCTGGAAAGCATGTGGGCGACATTGGTGAAGATGTCAAAGCCGGTGAATTATTACTCCCCTCGGGACACCTGCTGCGCCCCGCCGACCTCGCAGTGCTTGCCTCTGCCGGTATCAGTGATGTGGAGATATACCACAGGCCGCTGGTGTCTATCATCCCCACGGGTGAGGAAGTAGTACCCAGGGGCAAACCCCTGGAAGCCGGACAGGTCTGGGAGACCAATAGCCTGATGACCGCGAGTTATGTTAATAATGCCGGCGGATTTCCCAGGATCAATGACATCGTGACCGATGACCCCGAACTCATACGCCATGCTATACAGGACAATTCGGATGCTGATATGATAGTGATAAGCGGAGGTACGTCAGTGGGGGAGCGTGACCATGTACCTGCTGCTGTAGCGGCTCTGGGTGAGGTTCTGGTACACGGTGTGGCCATCAGTCCGGGTAAGCCCACGGCCCTTGGTATAGTGAGTGGTAAACCGGTACTGTGCATGCCAGGCTATCCTGTTGCAGGCCTGGTGGCATTACTGGTATTTGGCATCCCTGCAATGCAAAAGCTGGGTCACATCCCTTCCAGACCCGAAACCGTTGTTCGGTTACCGCTTCACGAAAAGATAACATCCCGCCAGGGTTACCAGACCTATGTGCGAGTGCGCATCAAAGACGGAGGTGTGGAACCTGTAATGGCTTCGGGTGCAGGGATACTGAGTTCCGTGGCCCAATCAGATGGGTATGTGGTAGTGCCGGCCAACATTGAGGGATACGGGGCAGGTACTGTGGTTGAAGTTATATTGTTCTGAATACGAATTGTTTACAGGTCCGCTGCATGAACATTAAGCTTGTTGCCGCGCCTATGCAGGCGGAACCGGTCTGCAATATGGGCAGATGTTCGGTTACATGGGATGAATTGCTCAAAGATAAACTATTAATCCAATGCAAAGATGTTATTGTATTCATTTAGCGAGTCTTGCAGTAAAGTATCGCATACCATTTGTATTTGAAAGGTCACTATCAACATTATGAACATCCAGATAATCAGCGGCACCATCAATATCACCAACCTGCCCGGGTTCCTCAGACAACTGGCAGATATCGGTGAGGGCCATAACATCACGGTCCAGGCAGTGAACGCAGACCTGTTAACGGGTAGCAGGCACCTTATGTTCGCTGTTGAAAAAGCTATAAGGTCTTTTGATTCCGGCAGGAATATCGCCAACAATTTAGGAATGGAGATAATGCTGTATGCAGCAGGCACACGCCAGATAGAACGGGCATTAGGGCTGGGTGTGAGGATGGGGGAGAACAGGATTGCGATGGTGCTTGTGGGAGAGAACGGTATAGATGATGCCCTGGTTCATGTATCAGAACGGCTGGATACTGTTGACCCGATTGTGCTGGATTATTCTCGTGAGAAGGAGAGCGAGGTTATGGAATTTTTCAGCATCACCCCTGATGAACTGGATGCTGTGGATGAAGGAAATATACTTGAACTGGTGCTGGAGAGGGTGGCACTGGTGGATGTTATTAAATAAGGCAGGTGCCTATAGAAGACTTTTTTTACTACAATTATTATACTCTCAAGAAAAGGATAAACGAAACAAGAGGCATTAACATGGCAAGTCCACTATTGGCAGCAATATTCTCAGTAATAATACCCGGTCTGGGACAATTCTACGCAGGTCACCTGTTAAGAGGCATAGGAGTATTTATTTTGGCAGTTATTGTTGGTATCATAACCGGATTGACGGGGAGCCCGGTAATTGCCATAGTGGCAGCAATTGATGCATATTACCTTGCATCAAAAGATACCTGAACTATCAGGTCCAATCGATAAACCAAATTTTATTTAACCATGCATCATCTTCGTATAATTCAGCAGCCCGCCCGCCAGTAAAATCTCCCGCTGCCTGTCTGATGCATCCAGGGTGCACTCAAAGGTATTCGACCCAACCTGCACAGGTATGCTGGTGGCACCTTCCTTTACCAATTCCCTGACACCGCTAAACCTTAGGACATCCCCTTGCTCTATTGCATCATACCCGGCAGCGTTGGCGAATTCCAATGGCAGTATGCCGAAGTTTATAAGATTGGCCTTATGTATCCTGGCAAATGATTTGGTAATGACCGCCTTCACACCCAGGTACATAGGTGCCAGGGCAGCATGTTCCCGGCTGGAACCCTGGCCGTAGTTCTCACCGCCTACGATAAATCCGCCCTGCATTTCCTTAGCCCGGGCTGGAAAATCCGCGTCTACCTGTGAGAACACGAATTTACAGATTGCTGGGATGTTACTGCGCAGGGGTAGTATCTTCGGACCTGCAGGCATGATACAATCCGTGCTGATGCCATCCTCCAGCTTGATCAACACCTTCCCTTCAAGGTCTGAGGTCAGCGGTTTTGCTTTTGGCAGGGCTTTGATATTCGGACCCCGTATCACTTCAACAGAACCGGGGTCATTTGATGGACCAATCACCATGGAATCGTCTGCCACAAAAGTATCAGGCCACACAACCTCGGGGTATGCACCCAGTTTGCGCGGGTCGATTATTTTCCCGGTCAGGGCCGCAGCCACACAAACTTCGGGGCTGGCCAGGTAGACATTATCATCCATGGTGCCGGAGCGCCCGGCCCAGTTGCGGTTAAAGGACCTGATTGATACCGAATCCGAAGGAGGGGATGAACCCAGCCCGATGCAGCCATCACAGGTGGTCTCCATGATACGCGCACCCGCAGAAACCATATCAGCCAGTGCTCCGTTGCGGATTATGGTCTCCAAAACCTGTCTTGACCCTGGTGTGATGTGAAGGCTCACATCCGGGTTGACCTTCTTTCCTTTCATTGCATGAGCAACCGTCATCAGGTCCTTGTAACTGGAATTGGTACATGAACCGATTATAACTTGCTGCACTGGTGTGCCTTCTACTTCTGATACCTTTACCACGGCATCAGGAGAACCTGGTTTTGCCATCATGGGTTCCAGTTCGTCCAGGTTAATCTCGATATGTTCGCTATATTCTGCATCATCATCCGCAGATATCTCACGCCAATCCTCAAGCCTGCCCTGCATCCTGAAGAACTCTTTTGTTACTTCATCCGAGGGGAAGATGGAACTTGTAGCTCCCAGTTCTGCCCCCATGTTCGTGATAGTCGCCCGCTCGGGTACTGATAAGGTGCCGACTCCCGGCCCGTAGTATTCAAAGACCTTGCCAACGCCCCCCTTTACGGTAAGCCGGCGCAACAGCTCCAGGATGACATCCTTGGCACTTACCCAGGGATTGAGCTTGCCGCTCAGTTTAACGCGGACCACCTCAGGCATTTTCACATAATAGGGTGCGCCGCCCATGACCACTGCCACGTCCAGGCCACCAACACCGATAGCCAGCATGCCTGCCCCGCCCCCGGTAGGTGTATGGCTGTCCGAGCCTATCATGGTGTTCCCCGGTTTTGAGAAACGTTCAAGGTTCACCTGGTGGCATATGCCGTTCCCCGGTTTTGAGTAATAGATACCATACTTGTGGGCAAAAGTCTGCAGGAAACGATGGTCATCGGCATTTTCAAACCCTGCCTGCAGCATGTTGTGGTCCACATAACTGACTGCCAGGGGCACCTTCACGCGGGGAATATCCAGTGCCTCGAACTGCAGGTATGCCATGGTGCCGGTGGCATCCTGGGTCAGGGTCTGGTCGATTGTTATTGCTATCTCTTCTCCGGCTACCATTTCACCTTCGACGAGATGGGACGAGATTATCTTCTGGGTAATATTCATGCTCATTGAGTTCACCTGATAAAACTGGCAGCTCTGATGCAGAGTCAGCTAATATCCTTTCTGTTGCTCGATGCCTTATTCAACACCAAACATAAAAAAAGTATCGTGCAGACAATATCCACACAATACTTACCCAATACCTAATTCAAACTACGACGTCACAAACCCAATGACATCCTGATGAGTACGAACAGAGCTAGCAACAGGTCAAGGAATATCACGCCACAGAATACACCCAGTCCCAGCTTAATCATTTTAGCATTTTTATTGAAAAACGACACTGCACCCTGTGCACTGTCCAATGAATCATTTATCTTGGTAAGGGTTTCCTTTGACTCAACCAGATTGCCATTGAGTGTATCCAGGACCGTATCCACCCTGGGCTGTTCTTCTGTCCTGAAACGTTCAAGTATATCCTTTGATTCTTCAAGATTGCTGTTGAGGGTATCAAGTACAGTATCAATCCTAGGCTGTTCTTCAGTTTTGAAAGTTTCCAGAATTTCCTTTAACTCATCCAGTGTTTGTGGTATTACTCCCGGTTCATCTTCCCATCGATATTTTAGCCTGTCAATCTTCTTGGCATTCTTAAGTAATTCCCTATCATAAAATGCAGTCTTAGCCCTTGCAAAAGCGTAAGTTCTCTCGTAACCTTCAACCTTGGTATTCATGATCGCAGATAATTTCGCACCCTGCGGCTGAACATTGCTTAATGAATACTTCGGGCTTTTGGCAAGAGCCATTGTCAAATTGCTAATATTCTGGATGTCACGATTTGCCAGGGCGGAACTTGTTCCTGAAATGCTTTTATCCGAAATATTTGTCCTGAACTCTGATGTGTCCCGCTTCTTCATGTCACTACCAATAGTCTTCATGGTAGCGGATTCGTCAGATTTTTTTAATTTTTTAGTGGAATCTCCGGATACATTCTTTTCAACTTCCACTATACTGCCAGTATCTCTATGTTCAGCCTTAAAAACAGGATTTGCATTGTCAAATATCGTACCAATTACACCAGCGACTTTTACCCCCTTTTCACTGATATCAAATTTGGTTACAGGTATTTTTTCAATTGCACTGGCTAACTGGGTGCTTATTGTTCCAGTCCTGCCTATCAGGTCCCTGTAATATTTCTTATCAAGCTCAAGTATTCTCAGTTTATCTTTCATCTCCGGGCTTATCTCAACCTCAAGCAAGGGTACCTTTTTCTTTATCACAAACAGTTTTTTTACCTCTTTTATGACTTCTTCGGACACCTCCAGATTATCATCCAGTGAATCCAATATATCTTCGATCTTCGGTTGTTCGATGGTGTTAAACCGTTCCAGAGCCTCTTTGGCATTATATATGCCCATAGTGACAACACCCGGTTCCTGGTATAGTATTTCATGTATTTCTTTCCCAATAGCAACCAGTGCACTGATAAGCTGTAATTTTTTCAATGTCTCTGCAGGATTAGTTAAAAAGTCCCAAAAATCGAAACTAAAATCACCTGGCTGGTCCACACCAAGTTTTTTTAACTGGTTCTCTAGCTCTGCCTTTTTCTGTTTAAGGTCGTCCAGGCGTTCCTTCTCTTCTTCCCATAGGTCGGATTCATCCCTGGGTGTCAATCGCTTTATCGTAATTAACTCCTCAACTTCCTCCAACACCGAATTCAGCTGTTTACCCAGACTCTCAATAGTCGTACCAATAACAGCCAGGGCGATGCCTGCCTGTTCTGCTGCATCGCCTGCTGAATCAACTGCTTCTCCGGCTTTATATGCTGTCTTCCCAATGTTATACAGTCCTCCGGTGAGGACTCCAAATACTATATCATCCCATGCCATTTTGCAAACCTCCTAAAGCTACGACTCAACGGAATTAAAATTATAACGATCATTGCTTGAAAGTTACCTATTCCCCAACTATTAATCGTAACAAATATAATTCGAGCTCATTGTATAAATATGAATAGGGCGATTCAACCCGATTTATTGTCGTACACGCCCTCTAGCAATCGATGCAAAAATCCCTATAAAACACAGAACCGAAAATATCATGAAAGCAGCCTTTACGCTCTCAACAAAAGGAGCATAATATTCGGGTGTTATCTGGGCCCTGCCGATAAAGAGGGCAAATAATACCATGGCAATCCCCATACTCAGCATTTGCCCGACCAGCCGCATCGTGCCCATCGTTCCTGAAGCAATGCCATAATATCTTTTTTCCACACTGGTCATGATGGCATTGGTGTTGGGAGATGAGAACAGGGCATACCCAAAGCCCAGTAATAGCAGGTTGAGTATAATAAATGTCAGGGTCGTTCCAGTGTCCAGTAATGAGAACAGGAACAGCCCTATCGTCATCACTACCATACCTGATGAAGCCACTACCCGCGGCTCGACCCTGTCTGAGAGTTTCCCAGCCATGGGTGAGAGGACCGTCATCACAAAAGGCTGTGCCACCAGCACCAGACCTGCACTTTGAGGGGGGAGTCCTTTAATATATTGCAGATAAAGGCTCAACAGGAACGAGACCGCAAAAGTGGCAGAATAGTGGATAAGTGCTGCCAGGTTGGAGAAGGTAAAGGTCCTGTTATTGCTGAAAATGGTCATATTCACAACAGGATATTCCACGTTCTTTTCCCAGGAGATGAACAGCACTATCCCTGCAATACCAAAGAATATCAGCCAGCCACCCAGGATATTGGGCAGCATGGACAGACCGTACATTATAGATACCAGGGTAATCCCGTAGATAATCGAACCGCTCAGGTCAAAATGCTCACCCCTTGCATCTGCCCATTCTCCTTTCATTTTCCAGATGGTGAAGAAGAGAACGATTATGCCG
Source organism: ANME-2 cluster archaeon (assembly GCA_019429385.1). NCBI lineage: Archaea > Methanobacteriati > Methanobacteriota > Methanomicrobia > Methanosarcinales > ANME-2 cluster archaeon. Next base: position 19,038 of record JAHYIS010000014.1, read on the forward strand.
AGAGGGACATTAACCAGGAAGATACTCCTCCACCCGAAATGCTGGGTTAAAAAGCCGCCCAGGAATGGTCCCAGGGTAAGTCCCAGATAGACTGCCGCCACATTGATACCGAGGGCCCGTCCACGCTCTCCAACCGGGAATACTGAAGTGACTATAGCTACTGCGGTCCCGAATATCATTGCACTTCCCATTCCCTGCACTATCCTGAAAATGATAAGGACCATGACCGAAGGCGAGAGTGCACAGAGGAAGGACGAGATGGTGAATATCACTATCCCATATATGAATATTTTTCTCCTTCCATAGATATCTGCAATTCTCCCGAATGGGACCAGGAACACTGCTGCGGCCAGTAAATACGAGGTTGCTATCCAGCTCAGCAGCACAGCATCGACCGTAAAATCGATGTCTATGTACTTGAGGGCTATGACTACGGATGAGCCCATGAACGGGGTCAGGAAGGATGCCAGTGTGGCGGCTATGAGGGTTGATGTCTTTGTCTGGTTTTCATCCATTGTTTGCCTCCCGTAGTTCATCCCTCACCTGCATGAGCAGTATACCCATCCTGTCCTTCCCCTTTATGCCCCAGTACCGATCTGTGGGCGAATCCTCGTGCAGGTGGGCATCCCCGGTGTTTAGCAGTTTTCTGGCACGTTCCGGGTGCTGGCCGAACTTGGCCCGGAGTGCCAGCAGCATGATGCGTTCCGTTATGCCGTCCCAGTTGGGAGGTAGCGGCCTGGTCCATGCAAGTTCTTTGGCATCCATGGGTTTGGGGGCCAGCCGTATCTTCATTTCAAGGTCGGTACTGCTAAGCTTCATAGACTGGAAATAGTGTTCCGCAGTTGCGTATTCCTTTTTGTGTATGACCATCCTGGCATTGTAGAAGTTAGACAGGAACCTGTACTTCCCGTCAATCCTGCCCTTTGTCTCCTCATAGTAATAGATATTTTCTGCCATGAAGTTCAGCCCGCATTTATGGAGGTCAGTTCATTTTTATCCGGGGGAGTGTTTAGATTTAAGGTATTTAAGGTTGGATGGTGGGATTGCATGGTTGTTTTTCTGTTATATGAACTTTACCATAACATTTTTAATGTATGTACTGCAAAATGTCAAAGGAATTATGGGGAATTAACACTTCAATAACGATTGTGATGAAACGATATAATCAACGTGTTTACACGATACGCACATAATCCCGAATGAACATCAATGAAAATAAAGAGGGATTGATACAATGGTACAGAAAAATAATAACAATCAAGAAGAACCTCTTGAAAAACAACTTTGGAAAGCAGCGGACAAACTCAGAAAGAACATTGACGCTGCTGAATACAAACATATAGTTCTTGGCTTGATATTTTTAAAATATATCTCTGATGCTTTCGAGGAGATGTATAACAGACTGCAACAAGGCGAAGGCGATTATACCGGTGCTGATCCTGAAGACAGGGACGAATACAAAGCGGAAAATATCTTTTTTGTCCCTGCAATTGCCCGCTGGTCATATCTGCAATCAAAAGCTAAACAGCCGGATATCGGGAAAGAAGTTGATAACGCGATGGATGTCATTGAAAAAGAGAATCCTTTGCTCAAAGGTGTGCTGCAAAGGTCTTTGCACGGGGCAATCTCGACCCGACAAGTCTAGGCGGTTTGATCGACCTTGTTGGCAACATTGCTCTTGGCGATGCCAAAGCCCGGAGTGCTGATGTTCTCGGTCATGTGTTCGAGTATTTCCTTGGTGAGTTCGCCCTGGCAGAAGGCAAAAAGGGAGGACAGTTCTACACGCCAAGAAGTGTTGTTCAATTACTGGTGGAAATGCTGGAACCCTACAAGGGAAGAGTTTTTGACCCCTGCTGCGGTTCAGGCGGTATGTTTGTGCAGTCTGAGAAGTTTGTAGCCGACCATCAGGGAAAAGTGAACGACATATCGATCTACGGGCAGGAGAGCAACCAGACCACCTGGCGGCTGGCAAAAATGAACCTCGCTATCAGAAGCATAGATAGTTCACAGGTCAAATGGAACAATGAAGGCTCCTTTTTAAACGATACCCATAAAGATCTGAAAGCGGATTATGTCATAGCCAATCCTCCGTTCAACGACAGCGACTGGAGCGGTGATATGCTGCGCAAGGACGGGAGATGGAAATATGGTGTTCCGCCCGCCGGAAACGCCAATTATGCCTGGATACAGCACTTTCTCTATCATTTAAATCCAGAGGGTCAGGCAGGTTTTGTGCTGGCCAAGGGATCGTTGACCTCCAAATCGTCTGGTGAGGGAGATATCAGAAAAGGACTTGTGGAGGACCGACTGGTCGACTGCATCGTGAACCTGCCGCCAAAATTGTTCCTGAATACCCAGATACCCGCTTGCCTGTGGTTCTTGAGCAGGAATAAGACCAATGGGAAGTATCGGGACAGGACAGATGAGATACTGTTCATCGATGCCCGGAACCTGGGGCATTTGATAAACCGCAGAACCCTTGAATTCTCACCTGAAGATATACAGACGATTGCGGACACCTACCATAACTGGCGCAATCCGGATGGAAATTATGAAGATGTGAAGGGATTTTGCAATACGACCTCAATTGAGCGGGTGCGCGAGCTGGATTATGTGGTGACACCGGGGCGGTATGTGGGTTTGCCTGATGAGGAAGATGATTTTGATTTTAATGAGCGGTTTACCAGACTGAAAGCGGAATTTGAGGAGCAGTTAAAAGAGGAAGAGAAGCTTAATGTGCTGATTGCTGAGAATTTGAAACGGGTGAAGCTGGTATGAGTGAAAAAGAAGAATTCCATTCCACAGTCGGCCAGTTAGTTGACTTATTAAAGACCCTGCCTCAGGAGATGCCGGTATTGACCAGCGGGTATGAGGGGGGGTTTGAGAATTTTTATGAACCTGTTGTTGTTAAGGTGAAGCATGAGCCTGAAAATCCGTACTATGATGGTGAATTTCAGGTTGCTGAGGAGGGGGAGGAGGGTGCGTTTGATGCGGTGGCAATCAGGCGGGTGGTTCGGGATGTGTGAGTGGAAGGAGTGTATGTTGTCAGATAATATGGAACCGCAGATAAACGCAGATGAACGCAGATTAAATGCATTGTCTGAACAGATAATAGGCGCTGCTTTTGAAGTAAGTAATGTTCTGGGAAATGGTTTTCTGGAAAAAGTTTATGAAAATGCTCTGAATGCTGAGCTAAATTTCAGAGGATTGAAAACATTTCAACAGGCGCCATTGAAAGTATTCTACAAGGATAAATTGGTTGGTGATTACATAGCAGATATTCTGGTTGAAGATGAGATAATAATTGAAGTAAAAGCAGTAAAAGAAATCGATACAGTTCATTTTGCACAATGTTTGAACTATCTTAGAATCACAGATTTGAAACTCTGCCTTTTGCTGAATTTCAGTAAACCAAGAGTGGAAATAAAAAGAATCGTTAATAATATCTGATACCCATGAAACAAATCTGCGTTTATCTGCGTTCATCCGCGGTTAAAATTATAAATATGGAATTCGGCCTTTTCAAAGGAAAAGAGTATTGTAGGGGTGCTAAATGTTGAATTGGTGGGAAGAATGTAAGTTGTCAGATGAGATGGAACCGCAGATAAACGCAGATGAACGCAGATGTGAGTTCATGCATTTGTGTTCATCCGCGGTTTTTTTATTGTTCGAGGCGGTTGTGATCAGGAGGGTGGTTCGGGATGAGTGAGTGGAAGGAATTTAAATTGGGGGATGTGGTAGTTTTAAATTATGGAAAAGGTTTGCCTGAACAAAAAAGAATTGAAGGTAATGTTCCTGTTTATAGCTCTGCTGGTCTAACAGGTTATCATAATAAACCATTAGTCAATTCTGAAGGGTTAATTATTGGGCGAAAAGGAACTGTTGGTAAGATTTACTATTCAAAGAATCCTTTCTTTTGCATTGATACTGCTTATTATATTTTGCCAGATAAAGAAAAATATAGTTTAAATTTCATATATTATCTATTAAAAACTATTGGACTTGCAGAACTTAATGAGGATAGTGCAGTCCCTGGATTAAATCGCAATACTGCTTATTCACAGGAAATCTTGCTTCCCCCTCTCCCCGAACAGCGCGCCATCGCCTCAGTCCTATCCAGCCTCGATGACAAGATCGACCTGCTGCACCGCCAGAACAGGACCCTGGAGGGCATGGCTGAGGCGCTGTTCCGGCAGTGGTTTGTGGAGGAGGCGGATGAGGGGTGGAATTCTGTTAGAGTTGGCGACTTTGTTCATACAAATGTTTCAAGCATTAACAAAGACAATGCTCTCAAAACAATTAGATATTTGGACACGGGTTCACTTACAGAAGGCAAAATTGACGGGTATCAAATATTGGATATTGCCGATGCACCCAGCAGAGCACGCCGGATTGTTAAAAATAATGATATTTTAATATCAACAGTGAGACCAAATCAAAAGCATTATGGAATATTAAAAAATCCAGCAGAAAATGTAATTGTTTCTACTGGATTTTGTGTCATAACCTGTGATAAAATCAATCCTCACTTTATCTACATTCTTTTAACCACAGATGAAATGACCGAATATCTGCATTCAATCGCGGAAGGTTCTACCTCAACATACCCGTCTTTAAAGCCATCTGATATTGAGGGCTTGGAATTTCAATTGCCTTCTAAGGAAAAGTTGGATGCTTTTTCTGAATATGCTGATGACGCATGGAATAAGATTGAATACAATCATACTCAAATCCGCACCCTCGAAAAACTGCGGGATACACTGTTACCTAAACTTATTTCTGGACAAATAAGACTTGATTATATTGAATACTTTTGATGGGGTGATTAATTGACCAAATATTTAAAAACTGATCTTGCTGGAAAAATAAATAACCTAAAACATTTCAAAACTGAAGCTCTCTTGCCTTTATTTGAAGCTATAGCAAATTCCATTGAAGCTATTGAAGAAAGAGGTAACATGTCTGAGGGAAAAATAACGGTACGTGTAATACGAGATAAACAACAAGCACTTACTGGAATGGAGGTTGATGAAGTTCAAAAACAGATAACTGGTTTCGAGATAGAAGACAATGGTATTGGTTTCAATGATAATAATTACGAATCATTCCAAACAGCTGACACTACATATAAAATGGAAAGAGGGGGTAAAGGTGTAGGACGATTTACGTGGTTGAAAGCCTTTGAAAAAGTGGCTATAGAAAGTGTTTATACAAAAGGAAATGAAAGATATCTCCGTAAAATAGAATTTACTTTGAAAAATGGCATAGATCATAAAGAAAATTTTCGAACTGAAAGAGAACAGAAAACTGTTGTCAAGTTAATTGGATTCAAAAAAGAATACAGGGAACTACAGAGTGCTTACAAAAAAGGTGATACCATCGCCCAGCGCATTCTTGAGCATTGCATTTCTTACTTTATTGGAGGAACAAAATTAAAAATAAATTTAGTTGATGTGGGGGCAAATTATTCAATCAATAAAAAATTTGACGATATAAACCAGGGCATTATTACAGAAATAATCTCAAAAAATGGTCAAGATTTTTTAATATCACACCTCAAACTATATTTAACTCATTCAAAAATGCATAAAATTGTATTGACTGCTAAAAATAGAGAGGTAAAATCATTTGAAATAGCAAAACTTTTAGGGACATCATTGCAATTCGATGAAGATGGTAATAAATTTGTATACTGTGTTTACGTTTCTAGTTCATACCTCGATAAACATGTAGATAGCAGCAGAATGGAATTTGAGATACCTGAAACCCCTGGTACATTATTTGCCGATGATTTTCCAATTTCAATAGAAGAAATTAAGACGGAAGTAACTGAAAAATCAAGAATGTATTTATCGAGATACCTAGAAATCATTAATGAGCAAAAAAAGGAAAACGTTCATAGATTTATATCACAAGAAAATCCTTCTCTAAGAGCTATCCCCATATATTGTCCAGAACTTTATGAAGACATCGAACCTAATTCATCGGATGAAAAAGTAAATGAAGTACTTTTTAAGTACAAAGGAAAAACAGAATATCAAATTAAGGAGCAGAGCCATAAATTATTAAAAACTCAGGTAGACTCTATTTCGGAAATCGAAGATAAATATGAAGAAATTGTAGAAAAATTGGAGGCTTTCCAAAAAGATCAACTTGCGGGATATATTGTTTTTAGGAAAATGATTATTGAATTGCTTGACAAAAAACTTCAATTTAACGATGAAGGTAAATATCCAAATGAAGATATCATACATGATATTATTATACCTAGAAAAACAACGACAGATACATTACGATACGAAGACCACAATTTATGGCTTATTGATGAACGGTTGACGTTTCATGAACTTGCTGCTTCTGACATACCAATAAACAATCTAACAACTTCTGGGAGCACAGATCGGCCAGATGTGGTTATTTTTTCGGAGATGGATGATGATAGAATTGCAAAAGCCGTTTCAATACTTGAACTAAAAAAACCACAGCGAGAATCATTTAATGATAATCCAACGGAAAAAGTGTTCGATCATGTAAGGTCGATTCGTGGTAATAAGGTAAAATTAAAAAATGGACGACCATTAGAGGTAAATGATACAACTCGATTTTATTGTTATGTTGTTTGTGATATTACTGATAAAATAAAAAGATTTGTTGAAAACGGTGATTATGCAACTTTGAATGGGGAGAGAGGATACTACCGTTATAATCAGACATTAAACACACACATCGAAATTATTGCCTTTGATAAGATAATTATTGATGTGAAACAACGCCATAAGGCATTTTTCGAGAAGCTTGGGATGGATTTTAAGTGAACCACATATCAAAATCCGCACCCTCGAAAAACTACGGGATACGCTTGTTGCCCAAATAGATTAGCTGTAAAGTTAGAGTAGATAATGAGAATAAATAAAGGAGATATGATTTCATGGAAGAACCATTTAAACCTCTGAGCTTGTCGATACGGGAATTGTTTGGAAACGCAGATGCGCTATATAAGATTCCCCAATACCAGCGGCCTTACAAATGGGAAGATGAACAGATTGATCAACTGTGGGATGACGTATACGAGGCTTTTCAAAATGAAGAAGCAAATTATTTTCTTGGCTCAATCATTACCGCAAAACCAAGAGATGACGAAAAATCTGCTTATGTGGATGTGGTAGATGGACAGCAAAGATTAACAACCCTAATGATTATGTTTTGTGTTGTTCGTGATTTATGCCCAGACATAAATGCTAAAAACATCGAAGAAAATCCTTTTGCAGTGGATATCGATACTATTTACGCTTCAATAGCTTTGCATGGCAAGACAAATCGTTTAAAACTTTATACTCATAGACAGTACCAGAGCGATTTTGAAGAGCTGATATTAAAAGGAAATACCTTAGAAGTAAAAAAACCCTTTAAATATCAGATAAGAAGTGATGAAGAGCCAAAGTATAAGTTTATCAACACAGCATGTATTTTCCGCGAAAAATTAAAAGAACTTGGTGAGGGTGGTTCTGAAGAATTTATTAATTACCTTTTCAATCAGGTAAAAATCATTAGGATTGATTGTAAGAATAGGGATTTTGCAATCAGACTATTTCAAGTATTAAATGCTCGTGGAATGGATCTAACCGCGGCAGATTTGATCAAGAGTTTTTTGCTTGAAAAACTATATAGCAAATGTCGAGATGATAAGGAAACTTCAAAAATGAAAGAAGAACAATTCATTTCTGATTGGCGGGATATGGAGCAAAGCGTCAAAGCGTGTGATATTTCACTCAATGATTTATTCATCATATATGAATATCATATTCTTGGCCAAAATCCAAAGAAATCACTATACGACGAATTACAGAATGCTTTTACTGATAAAGAACCTAACGAAGTAATTAGTGATATTAAACAAATAGCAGATACCTATTTCAAAGAAATCTACGAGAAAGAGGATAAAATGTTGTTTTCGTTTTGGTACATACGCTGGAATATGTACTGGAAGAGTATTCTCTTAACCGCATTGCATATGGAGTATCCAGATTATGATAAATTGAAAAAACAATTGCGCAGATTTTATTACTTGTATTGGATTGCTGGAAAAACATTATCACAAATAAAACAGACATCATTCAATTTAATCAAATGGGTGAAGGAAAATAAGCCCATTTCTGATATTGAAGATGAACTGAACAATAAGCTCAAAAATGATGGAATAGAAAGTATAGCAATTAGAAATCTCACATCAGCAAACATAACAACAGAGCCATGGATTAAACCTTTGTTGCTAATGATGGAATACAATGTAACTGACAATAGCAAGTTGGCTTTCATTGAATTAAACAAGGATTTGCATCTGGAACACGTTCTACCAATAAAATATAAAAACTTTTCAGAATGGGACCATATAACCAATGAAATAGCTTCAAAGTGGCTTAACAGCGCAGGTAATATCACGTTATTGAGTGGAGCAAAAAACATTGAAGCGAGTAATAATCCTTTCAATGTGAAGATGGAAGTTTATAAAGGGAAAGGAAAATACGATAACAAAAACGATAAAATTACTTCTTTCCTAATCACCCAATCCATAGTAAGAGATTATGAAGCTGATAAAAATGATGGATTGTGGACGTTGGAAGCTATGGCCGAGCGTTGGGAATGGTTCTTTAATGAAATTGAAGAAATATTGGAAATAGATGTAACTCAAACCATAGAACAAGAACCAGAATTGGTATGACTAGAATAACCGAATCCTCCATCGAACTCCTCGAAAAATTGCGCGACCCCCCCTTTCCCAAAACTCATGAGCGGTGAAGTCAGAATACAATTAACTCAAGGGGAGGCAGCCACATGAGCAAAGATGAAATTGCAAAGCAACAATCCGATTTTATCCTCTATACCGGAAACGACGGAAAAGTAAATATCGATGTTTTTGTGCAGGATGAAAACGTCTGGCTGACACAAAAGGCTATGGGCTTACTTTTCGGCGTTGAAAGTCACACGATTACCTATCATTTAAAAGAGATATTCAAGTCAGGTGAACTTGATGAAAAAGCAACCACTCGAAAAATTCGAGTAGTTCAAAATGAAGGCGAAAGGCAGGTAACAAGAAAACTGGACTTCTACAACCTCGACGCCATCATCTCAGTAGGCTACCGCGTAAACTCCTACCAGGCCACCCAGTTCCGTATCTGGGCAACCAGAACCCTGAAAGAATACATCATCAAAGGATTTGTGCTGGATGATGAAAGACTCAAGCAGGGAAATAAAGTTTTCGGCAAGGACTATTTCGAAGAACTCCTTGAGCGCATCCGTGAGATCCGCGCAAGTGAGCGGCGGTTTTATCAAAAGATCACAGACATCTACGCCCTTTCTGCGGATTATGACAAAAATGCGCCCGCAACAAAGGATTTTTTCGCAACCGTCCAGAACAAGCTCCACTGGGCAATCACCGGAAAAACCGCAGCAGAGATAATTTACGATTCGGCAGATGCAACAAAGATACACATGGGTTTGACAAACTGGAAGCAGGCACCGGACGGGAAGATCATGAAATCCGATGTTTCTATTGCTAAAAATTACCTGGGTAAAACTCACATCAAGGAATTGAATCAAATCGTTTCCGCATATCTCGATCTGGCGGAAAACCGGGCACATCGGCAGATTCTTATGAAAATGCAGGACTGGGGGCAATTTCTCCATAGTTTCCTGGAATTATCCAGCTATCCCGTATTGCAGGATAAAGGTAAAGTCAGCGCACTGCAAGCGAAGCTAAAAGCCGAGCAGGAATATGACGAATATCGGGTAATACAGGATGAAAATTATATTTCCGATTTTGACAAAGAGGTGTGGCGTATCAGGGAGGGTAAAGATGACTACAAATAATCTCTATTTGCACCTTAAAAACATCTACAAGAAGAAGGAACTCGATGAATTGGCAACTGCCGAGGATTTCTCGACAGTTCAGAATGAGAATAATTCAGTACGTGCAAGTTTTGCACATACTGCCGAAATTAATGAGCGATAAAGTCAGAGTAAAGTATTTGGGGTTATGACATTTATGATATACTTGTACAATATGACTGATAAACAGGAGGTGCAAAATGCTTTCAGTTAAAGGCGTTTATAAGGACGGAATAGTGATTATTCGGGAGAAGATAAAAACAGAAAAGCCGGTTAATGTGATAATAACATTTTTGGAAGACGTAAAGGTACCGGTTGAAGAAAAACTTGATATGAGCAAATTCTCGTTTAAAAAAGCCAGGAAGCTGTTGGAAAGCTATGAGGGGTCGTTAAGCGATGCGATTATTGAAGAGCGCAGGAGCGCTGTATGAAAGCATTTCTTGATACCTCTTCTCTCATTAAGCTCTACCACACGGAGGTAGGGTCTGATTTTGTAATGAATGCTCTTTCCCACGATATCAGAGAAATTTTCCTTTCAGAGCTTGCAATTTTGGAATTCCGTTCTGCCTTATGGAAGAAAATGAGAGAAAAGGAGATAATGGAAAATACCGCCATCGAAGTTATCAAATGTTTTCAAAATGACGGTGATAATTTCCATTGGATAATGCTGCAATCTGATATTGTCGAATCAGCTTCATACTTGTTGATGAAATATGGCAATCGTGGTTTGAGAACCCTGGATTCACTTCAATTAGCAGCAGCCTTAACTTTGAGGGATGAGAAATGTATTTTTTTTACCTCAGATAAGTTATTGCAGACTTTTTTTAAAGAGGAACAGCTTAACATTTTGTAACAATGAATCTAATCACCGAATCAGAAATAGAAAAATTCGCCATCGAACTCCTTGAACATAAGGGATACCAGTACATCTATGCTCCCGACATTGCCCCGGATAGCAACATACCGGAACGGAACCGATTTGAAGATGTTCTCCTTTTTGATCGCCTGCGCACAGCCCTCAGCCGGATCAACCCAAATATTCCACCAGATTCGAGAGAAGATGCCATCAAGCAGATACAGCGCCTCAATCCGCCCGAACTTATCGCCAACAACGAAGCATTCCACAGGATGCTTACCGAAGGCATAAAGGTAAGCTACCAGAAGGATGGAGCCGACAGGGGCGACCTGGTCTGGCTCATAGATTTTAACGATCCTGAAAACAACGAATTTCTTGTCGCCAATCAATTCACTGTTGTAGAAAATAACGTGAACAAACGCCCAGACATCATCCTTTTTGTTAACGGCCTGCCCCTGGTCGTTATCGAGCTGAAAAACCCTGCCGATGAGAACGCAACCGTAAGGTCTGCATTCAGACAGTTCCAGACCTACAAACAGGCAATCCCGTCTTTATTTGCTTATAATGGTTTTATAATCATCTCCGACGGCCTGGAAGCAAAAGCAGGTTCCCTATCAGCAGGTTTTAGCCGTTTTATGGCATGGAAAAGCTCAGACGGCAAGGTTGAGGCTTCACCTTTAGTTGGTCAGCTGGAAACGCTCATTAATGGGATGCTGAATAAAACAACGCTCTTAGACCTTATCCGCCACTTCATAGTATTTGAAAAATCGAAAAAAGAAGACAAAGACACTGGCATTATAACTATTCAAACCGTAAAGAAGCTCGCAACCTATCATCAGTACTATGCTGTTAACCGGGCAGTAGAATCCACACTCAGGGCATCGGGTTATGCTGCAACTGAAGACTGGCAGGATACCGTTTCGATTGTTGAGGACCCTAAAAGTTATGACCTGCCCGGGGTGAAGCAACAGCCTGTCGGAGACAGAAAAGGCGGTGTGGTCTGGCACACGCAGGGAAGCGGGAAGTCCCTTTCCATGGTTTTTTACACAGGTAAAATTGTCCTGGTAATGGATAATCCCACCATAGTGATGATAACGGACCGCAACGATTTAGACGACCAGCTTTTTGATACCTTTGCTGCTTCAAAACAACTGCTCAGGCAGGAACCTGTGCAGGCAGAAAACAGGGGGCATTTGAAAGAACTGCTAAACGTCGCATCGGGTGGCGTAGTATTTACCACCATCCAGAAGTTCCAGCCCGAAGAAGGAAACGTTTACCCGAAACTATCAGACCGGAAAAACATCATTGTGATAGCTGACGAAGCTCACCGGACACAATACGGCTTCAAGGCCAAAACCATTGATGTAAAAGATGAAAAGGGAAACGTAATCGGTCAAAAGATCGTGTACGGTTTTGCGAAATACACTCGCGACGCCCTGCCCAATGCAACGTATCTGGGATTCACCGGTACGCCGATAGAAAAAACAGACGTGAACACGCCTGCTGTTTTTGGCAATTATGTTGACATTTACGACATATCACAGGCTGTTGAGGACGGCGCCACAGTAAAGATCTATTACGAGAGCAGGCTGGCAAAGATCACTCTTAGCAAGGAAGGTAAAAAACTGGTCGCAGAATTAGATGAAGAACTGGAAAAAGAAGACCTTGCAGAAACCCAGAAAGCCAAAACGAAATGGACACAACTGGAAGCCTTGATCGGCAGCGAAGACCGGACAAGGCAGATTGCACAGGATATTGTAACTCATTTCGGCCAAAGACAGGAAGTGTTTGAAGGCAAGGGAATCATTGTCGCAATGTCACGAAGGATAGCGGCCAACCTGTACGATGAGATTGTTAAGATCAAACCGCAATGGCATAATGATGACCGTAAAAAAGGTGATATCAAGATTGTGATGACCTCTGCATCCTCTGACGGACCCAAAATATCAAACCATCATACGACAAAAGAGCAGAGGAGAGCTCTTGCAGAGCGAATGAAAGACCCGCAAGATGAATTGAAACTGGTCATCGTTCGGGATATGTGGCTTACAGGTTTTGATGTCCCCTGTCTGCATACGATGTACATTGACAAGCCAATGAAAGGGCATACCCTTATGCAGGCAATTGCGCGGGTGAACAGAGTCTATAAAGACAAACCGGGTGGTCTGGTTGTTGATTACCTTGGAATAGCTTCCGACCTGAAAGAAGCCTTATCGTTCTATTCTGACAGCGGCGGGAAAGGCGACCCCGCTGTCCTTCAGGAGCAGGCAGTTCAATTTATGCTCGAAAAACTGGAGATCGTATCCCAGATGTTTTATGGATTTTCCTACGAACATTACTGTACAGCGGATACTTCTGCGAAGCTGTCAATAATACTTGCAGCAGAAGACCATATTCTGGGTCTCGAAAATGGTAAAAAAAGATACATCGATGAAGTAACTGCATTATCAAGAGCTTTTTCCATAGCCATTCCACACGAGCAGGCAATGGATGTAAAGGACGAAATCTCGTTCTACCAGGCGATAAAAGCCAGACTAGTTAAATTTGACAGCACGGGAACAGGAAAAACAGACGAAGAGATTGAAACCGCAATCAGGCAAGTCATCGATCAAGCCCTTGTTACTGAACAGGTGATAGATGTGTTTGGTGCCGCTGGAATCAAAAAACCTGACATTTCCATATTGTCAGAAGATTTTCTGTTAGAAGTCCAGAATATGGAGCACAAAAATATCGCTCTGGAAGTCCTGAAAAAGTTGCTCAACGATGAAATAAAAGCCCGGGTAAAGAAAAACCTGGTTCAAAGCAGATCATTAATGGAACTGCTGGAAGATTCTATCAGGAAATATCATAATAAAGTTATCACTGCAGCTGAAGTTATTGAAGAATTGATAGACCTCAGTAAAGAGATAACGCGAATGGACAAAGAGCCTCAGGATATGGGATTGTCTGAATTTGAATATGCGTTTTACACTGCAATTGCAGAGAATGACAGTGCAAGAGAATTGATGCAAAAAGAGAAGCTACGGGAATTAGCTGTCGTCTTATTCGAAAAAGTCAAACAAAATGCATCGATAGACTGGACGATTAAAGAAAGTGTCAGGGCCAAATTGAAGGTGATTGTAAAACGGACATTAAGACACTATGGTTATCCTCCGGATATGGAGGCACTTGCTACAGAAACTGTGCTCAAACAGGCGGAATTGATTGCTGATGAAATAACAAAGAGGGGATGATCGATAAATGACAGTACATCCTATTTTTTCAATCAGAGTCTCATTTACAGAAAAATATAAATGTCCATCTCACTGTATCTATATTGTATGAAAAAAAAATCACTGGACAACCTGGCCATTGTACTGGCGCTTGCAGGTGTATCATTCGTACTTGACTATTCAGTCAACAGGATGCCATATCAGATCCTGGGCGGGAATAACTTCGGGGACGTTGGTGTTTATCTCGCTGTAATTGCTATTGTAGTGGCAGTTGTCAATGTACTTATGGACAATAAATAAGTCTGCACAGAGATATATAATACAAATTAAACTCCTCTATCCCCCAAAAAAAAGAGCAGGGAAATCCCTGCTCCTTAAATCCCCAAAGCCTTTCGCTTTTTCATTATATGTGCTTCCATACCGTCCACCGCTTCCACAGGGTCAGCCTCAACAGCCAGCTTTCCGCCTGTGAGCCCCTCGAGGTCCTGTGTGAGCAGTTTGACCAGATTTGGAGCTCCTGCCACGGGCGGCAGGGGTGCTACATGGGTATACCAACCGTTCGCCAGGGCAAATATGGCATCGATAGTAGCTTTCTGTTCCATATATTCAGGCGCGGTCACCACAATCGGCAGGGCAGACGGGTCAATGCCCAATGCATCTGCAATGGCATTGGCCAGCATTGTCAGCCGACCGGTATCGGTGCAGGTGCCAAAGCTCAATACCGGGGGGATACCCAGTGACTGGCACACGGCCTTCAGGCCCGGACCGGCAAGTTCCTGCGCCTCGATAGTGGTCAGTCCTGCCACCTGCAGGGCTGCATTACCGCATCCGGCACTTAACACCAAAATGTCCCTCTTGATGAGTTCCTTAGCAACTGCAACAGTATTGACATCCTGCCCGCCGCCGTTCAATGTGGTACAACTTACCAGGGCCGCACAACCTTTGATACTGCCCGCTTTCACTGCATCCAGGAACGGGTCCAGGGTGCCGCCGAGTGCCGCCAGGATGGCCTCGGTCGAAAAACCGGTAATGGTCTTCTGTGTGGGCAGGTCGTGCCTGACGAACCCGGCAGCCTTTCGCGTTTTGAAATTATCAATTGCAAGGTCAACGAGCTCCTGTGCCTGGGCTTCAACCTTTTCAGGTTTGTACACTATCTGCCTGTCAACACCCGGCATGGATACGAGCTTGGACACCGAGACCAGGGTCACATGATACTTGTCCTGGAAATCTGCAAGAGCAGGTGGTGAGCAGTTCATATCCATGGCAAACACATCGATACCGCCTGTTGCCAGTGCGGCTTCAATACTGAGCCAGTTGCCGGTAAGTCCTACGAACACCTCGTCCTTTTCAAAGCGCTGCAGCAGTTCCTGTCCGGTTTCAATGGAACCTATGACCCGCAGGCCCTTTGCTCCGGCAGTCTTTGCTATTTTCTGGTTCTCTGGCTTGTGTGCAACCCCTATCAATGCAGCGCCGATAAACGGCTCATGTCCGTTTACCACCACATTGATATATTCCGGGTCAATGATCCCCAGGTCCACATCATGTTCATGCGGCGTTGGTGTGCCGAACAGGATATCCTGCCCCAGTTCAAGAGGTACCTGTGAACCGTAGATCGTGGAAATACCCAGCCGCATTGCTTTGACAGCCAGGGATACATAATTCCCGTCAATATTGGTCATGCTGGAGGTATGCATGTCCATTGACTCGTCCAGTGGCCCTCCCGGCAGGATTCCCAGCCCTTTCCATACCTTAATCCTTGATTCCGGGGCAAAAAGTTCGACCATGTTGAGCACTCCATCAGAATCGCTGTGGATGCTATCAAGTATGGCCTTGCCCACACTCACGGCCATTGTATTGACATCCTGCTCCTGTATACCCAGTTTCCCTGCAAGCATGAGCAGTTTTCCTTCATCCTTGATGGTAAATGGCGTCTGGCCTTTTCCCGTGGCTATCAGGGTATTTGCCAGTTCCTTGGCATGGTACGTGTATGCCGTAGTCCCCATCACGTTCAGATGGAGGAGGTTGCGCATTGCCATGGCATCCGCATCAATACCGCAAGCTCCCAGAGGTGCTTTCTCTGACAAGCGGCAGGGTCCGTTGCTGCACAGCTGGCAGCTCACTCCTGTGCTGCAAAAAGTACAGCGTTTCCCTTGCGCTTCAAAACGATCGAAGGTATTTCCCACGCCGTCTGCCTGCATAACGTTATGCATTTTTCGAATAGATTCATGTACACTTACCGTTTCCATTAAATCACCACTCCCTAGTTTATTCAAAATTAATATAAGGATTCCCGAATATTATCAACATAACAATGATAAATGACTGCATTGACACTATCCTGAAATCCCGATACTTTGTAGTATTTAATATTCTCTATGTGCCATTCGTATCGGATTTTTGTGGATTGTAATTGCTATCTAACGAACAAGGCACATTTACAGGCCCCCCGCTGTTCTAATTCCCTGGAACGATATACACACGGACAGATGATCTTCCGGTCAGTCTCTTTATTCCGCGTTATCTCCCGGCAGCTGCAATACTGTTCACCGTATTTTTTCTTGTTATTGGCTATCCCTTTTATCGCCATTGCAACAATGTCATAATCCGGGTTCAGTTTACAGCCGGTCTTTTCAGCATTCTGCTTTGCGAATTCATATATTTGGGTTTCAATATCATCGAATTGTGCCATTTTTCTCCTCCTCGATTATTCTTTCTTTTGATTCAATTTAAACTTTACCTGCTATCCGTTCACCCAGCTGCCGGCATTTTTCAAGTCCTTCTTTATCAGGCCGGTACCGTATCTGCAGCCCCGGCTCTACAAGTTCAAATCCTGTGGCCTCAAGTTCTTTCTCAACAGCCTTCACAGCACCGCCTCCCCAGCCGAATGACCCGAACACAGCGGCTTTTTTACCACCGGGTCGCAGTCCCTTCAGGTAGGTCAGGAATCCCCCCACGGAGGGGAACATGCCGTTGTTCAGTGTGGGTGAGCCTATCACTATCACAGGTGCATCCAGTAATTCCTTGATGATCTTGCTCAGCTCATTCTTCCTGATAGCCATCAGTTTCACATCGACTCCGGCTGACGTCACCCCTTCAACGATTGCCTTTGCCATCATATAGGTGCTACCCCACATGGTATCATAGATGACAAGCACCTTCTTTGCGTTCTCACCCTGTGCCCAGCGCCCGTATGCCTGGATTATCTGACCCGGGTCCCGCCGCCATATGACACCATGACAGGGTGCAATCATATCGACTTCGATACCCAGTTCCCCGACAGTCCCGACATAATTCAATATCTGTTTCCCGAACGGCATCAGGATATTGGCATAATATTCGGCGGCATCTTCCATCACATCGTCCACCTCATCGTTGAACCGCTTCGACGTTGCCACGTGCTGTCCGAAAGCGTCGTTTGATAGCAGAATTTTATCTTCCTTGATGTAGGTGTGCATGCTGTCAGGCCAGTGCAGCATCGCTGCTTCGATGAACATCAATGTTTTGGTACCAAGGTTCAGTTCAGTCCCGGTCTCAACAATTTCAAAGTCCCATTTGTCACATCCCTGTGCATGATAATATTGTGACAGGCCGTTCTTACACTGCCGTGTGCCGTATATCTTTGCATTGGGTATTGCTTCCATGACAGCGGGCAGGGAACCTGAATGGTCCATTTCCACGTGGTTCGCTACCACATAATCTATCCTGGCAGGGTCTATGATATCACGTATACGTTCTAACATTTCACCTGCAAACTCTGCCTTGACAGTATCCACAAGTGCGACCTTCTCATCCACAATGAGATATGCGTTGTATGTAGTACCCATTGGAGTTACATATCCGTGGAAGTCACGGATGTTCCAGTCAATGGCACCTACCCAGTACACTCCTTTTGTGAGTGTTACCGGCCCCCTTTCTTTCCCCATTTATTCACCTCACATTATGTCTGCATCCGGAACTGTGATGCATCATCGATAAATCCGTCTATGAGTTCCATGTGCCCGTGTTCAAAAACTGCCAGTCTTTCAAAGAATGCTTTTTGTCCAGGTTCATCTGCCCATACTGCCAGTTCCTTGTAGAATTTCTCGTTCTTCTGTTCAAACCGTAGCGCACTCATCAACACATCCATTTCACCTGGATTGTCACTTGAATATTCACTGGCAAAAGCCTGTGAAAAATCAGGTGGTACATTCTCATTTGTCTCAGATGCCTGACCTGTGTTCATGAAATCATTGAGGTATTCAATATGCTTATCCTCCTGTGCTGCCAGGTACACGAACAGGTCCTTAGCTGATATACTGGTCGAAGTCTCAATTTTTCCAAGATAGAAATTGCGTCCCTGCTTTTCAATTGACAATGCTACACGGAAAGCATCATCAATGGTCTTTAAGTCCCCGATTAATTTATCAATATCCTGCATTATATCTTCAACCATTATTACCACCTTTTTTCCTTTGATCATTGTTACACATATTTGTCTGGGTTTTTATCAAATTCTTTCTTGCAACCTGGAGCACAGAAAAAGAACTTCCTGCCTTTATGTTCAGATTTGAATTTTGCAGTTGCCTCGTCGACTTCCATCTTGCATATCGGATCTATTGCCATGTATATCACCTCTGAATTCAATACCGTTGCTGACCTCCAGCCCCCTTCCTTAAAATATATCTTCCCTATAACAAATAAATTTTCCCCATTCAGGTACATTCACATGCAATACGGGAAAACTGCAATGGGCATTGATACCGATTCGTAATCCAGGTACACTGTTCATTATATTCTCAGGTTTTTGGTTCATCGTCAACAGGGGACCAGGAAAAAATGGAACGAATCCAGTTCGCGTATTTCATCATCGTTCCATTATCCTTTCCATTATTTCATTACCGGTTCCATAAATACTATCACGATTCAGTTCTACCGCTTTCACGATTATGGTTTAACCTTGCAGGTACTGAACTTAAATATTGTATAGAGCGGGCAGAACCCAATGATACCGGTAACCAGGAGCAATAGTCCTAACAGTACAACGATGTAGGACACTATTCCGGTCAGTCCCATGTATACAGCTCCAATATATAACAATACAATTCCCAGGATTACCCGGATGACCCGGTCAGCTGTACATTTGTTCAATTCCCTGTATTTCACCTCCCTTCGACCAATTATTAAAACCTGTTAATGTGTATTTTACGTTCAACAGGGACCCTGACAGGTTTTTCAGGTTCTTCGTCAGGATATCCGATTGGCATTATGGCAGCAACATCATATCCTTCGGGTATGTTCAACAGTTCCTTGATCTTACCGCCCCTTGATGTTAATGTGACCGACCCCAATCCTTCTGCTGTAGCAGCCAGCAGGATATTCTCGATACATGTGTACGCTGAAGCCATACCATCCACCCCAAGTTCATTCTCGTAACATACGACCAGTATCAGGGGTGCAGTCTCAAGAGCAATTCTCTGGGGTGGTATCCTGGCCCTTGTTTGTGCAATAGCATTCTGCAATGCCCTGTCTGTTATCAGGATGAATTCCCATTGCTCCTTATTGAAGGCATTGGGTGCCTGTGTGCCTGCCCGAAGGATTTTTGTTATAGTTTCATCAGGCACAGGCTCTGACCTGAATTTCCTGATGCTTTTCCTTTTCTGGATAGCTTCATATACTTCCATGCAATACCCCCTGCATAACCGGTCTTCAAAATTATTGACCCACTTCCCTATAATTTTAAGTTGACCAATGGTTAAATACTTACCTGCAATTCACTCTTATGGCCATTAAATCCATTATCGGATGCGTACTGAATGAAATATGGCCTCCCAGGTGTCGAACCTCTACCAGGGACGTTGTCCGGGGATACTGGAAGTACACAAAGACCTGTACGACCACATACCCGCGTTCAACGACTAAACGTACCCGAGTAGCTCATCGTCACTTCAGTTTTCCGGCTATCTGTACCCCAAGCTGCCGGCACTCTTCCAGTCCTGCATCTGCCGGCCGGCGTTTAATGCGCAGTGGCGGTTCCATGACATCCATGCCATACCCCTTGAGCATCCCGGTGATAACCTTTGATGCCTCCCCGCTCCAACCATAGGAACCAAACGCAGTACCAACCTTTCCTTTCAGTGACAGGCCTGCCATCCCTTTCACGAACTCAATAACTGCAGGCATGGCTTCACCTTTATATGTGGCAGAACCAATGGCTATAGCATCAGCTCCTTCCACATCAGCAATGCCCGACTCTTTCACGTTCTTAATGATAACTTCAACACCTGCACTTTTAGCCCCCTCTTCAATGGCCTGGGCCATCAGCCCGGTATTCCCAAATCCTGTCCCGTATATTATTGCCAGTCGTGCCATTTCCCATACCTCAATCTATCTTATTGAACATTTCTTTTGGTGCATTGCAGATCGGGCATCTGTCAGGCGGATGCTTCTCCACCGTATTGCCGCATATCTGGCACACGTAATAGTCAACTTCCTTATTGCTGCCAAGGTCCTTCAAAGCTTTTTGGAACAGGCCGGCATGGATCTCTTCCACCTTGTTTGCAATTTCAAAGCTCAGGACTGCAGAATCCTGAAGCAACTCACCTTTTGCCTCCTTGATAAAAGCAGGATACATGTTCCTGAATTCCTCGATCTCTCCTTCAATAGCCGCCTTCAGGTTCTCTTCAGTATTACCAACGGCTTCCAGTGCTTCCAGATGGTTCAGGGCGTGCACGGTTTCAGCTTCAGCAGCAGCCCTGAAGAGTTTTGCTACCTGGTGGTACCCTTTCTGGTCAGCTCTCCTGGCAAAGGCCGTGTATTTCCGGTTAGCCTGCGATTCTCCGGCAAATGCCGCTTTAAGATTATTTTCTGTTGTCATTTCTCAGCCTCATGTTCACATTTTTCTGCAATATATCCATTACAATAACTTGTTATGTCCTCAACCGTTTATAAGCATCACGCTCCACAATCGCCCCCTGAGCCTCGGCCACAACCAGCAAATCGATCTCTGATGCCACATTCCCAATAGCATACACACCATCCAGGTTAGTCCGCTGGTACTTATCAGTCTTTACAAATCCTGATTCATCCATCTCAACACCCAGCTTCTCCATAAGACCAACATTCGGCACCATCTCGGTAGCCAGCACCACAGCATCCACGACAATCTCCAGCTTCTCGCCTTCTGTCTGGTCTTCCATTATTGCTTTCTCAACTTTTGTACCGCCCTTGACCTCAATAAGGGTGGTCGAAGTCAGCATCTTGAGCCCCTCGATGCACTTCACTTTATCCATCTCCCGCTCCGGGACCATGAACGACGCCTCATCTGTCACCAATGTAATACTGTCAGCAATCCCGCCAATACAGCCGGCCGTAGACAGAGCATTATACCCCCTGCCATACACCAGCACCCGCTTACCAGTCAGTTTTGAAGGGTCTGCAGTCAGGTAATAAATACCTCCTTCGTTCGATACAAACTTCTCAACGCCTTCTATATCGGATTTGGCAGGCGAACTGCCTGAAGCCAGCACCAGCACCCTGGCCTTATATGTCCCCGAATCCGTTTTCAAAGACTTGGAATCACCATCAATCTCAATATCATTCACGTATTCATTGACCATCTTTGCGTCCTGTGCGCTTACATCATCCATCAGTGACCGGGTCACCTCACGGGTGGTCATAGTATCGGTCATACCCGGATAATTCTCTATCAATTTATCAGGACAGAGCTTGTTGAGCAAGCCACCCCACTGCCCGCCATCGAATATCACAGTCTTAAGACCAACATACGAAGACATGGTAGCAGCTGCCAGTCCGGCTGCACCACCGCCGATTATCGCCACTTCATACTCGTTCTCGCCCAATTTCGCAATACCCTTCTCCTGCTTATCCATGTAATCTTTAATGGCAGCATGAAGCGCATCCGCAGCCAGGTTCGAGCAGTGCATTTTAATCGGCGGCAGGCCTTCCAGTTCATCTGCCACATCCTGTCTGGTAATCTCAAGAGCCGCTTCAAGGGTCTTGCCCATCGCGATTTCTGTGACCATGCTACTGGTCGCGATAGCAGAAGCGCACCCGAAGGTCTTGAACTTGATATCCTTGATGATATTGTTCTCAACCTTAAGCTGTATCTCCATCATGTCGCCGCAAACCGGATTTCCTACCCGGCCAATGGCATCCGCATCCTTGATAGTTCCCACGTTCCTGGGATTCCTGAAATGGTCCTTTACTTTTTCCGAATATTCTATTGTCATGATGATCAATCTCCCTGATAGAGTGGTGACAAAGCACGCAACCGTTCCACAACCTGAGGTAAACTCTCAAGCACATGGTTAACCTCTTCCTGGGTGTTCCACTTGTTAAGGGACAGCAACAGCGACCCGTGAGCTTCTTCATGCCTCAGTCCGATGGCAATAAGCACATGGGACGGCTCCAGGGTCTTGACAGAACAGGCAGAGCCGGTGGATGCCTCCACCCCAAGGTCGCTGAGGCTCATGATAATACTCTCGCCCTCAATGAAACTGAACCGGAACGTGGCGATATGGGGAAGCCGCTTTGTCCTGTGACCGGTAAGATATGAATACTTTATCTTTCCAAGTATTTCTTCGATCAATTTCTCCCTGAGTGCTTTCATCTGTCTGGCATCAAGTTCCATTTCCTCTTTTGCCAGTTCGCATGCCTTGCCCATTCCAACAATACCGGAAATATTCTCAGAACCAGAGCGCAATCCGCGTTCCTGGCCCCCGCCTGTCATGACAGGCCGCAGCGCCACACCCGACCGTATGTACAATGCACCGACACCTTTTGGACCGTACAGGTCATTGGAAGCGAGGGACAGCAGGTCAATAGTGTCTTTTTGCACATCAATGGGTATCTTACCGGCAGCTGCCACAGCATCCACATGAAATATAATATTCTTCTCCCTGGCCATAGCACCGATTTCCGGTACAGGCTGGATTGTCCCTATCTCACCATTAGCGTACATGCATGATATCAGGATAGTCTGGTCAGTAACCTCCTGTGCAATGCGGGTGGGGTCAACCACTCCATCTTTATCCACAGGTACCGTGGTCACCTCAAACCCTTCACGCTGCAGGTCTTTACAGGTATTGACCACTGACATGTGCTCGATGGCCGAGATTATGATATGGTTTCCTTTTTTCTTCAGACGTTGTACAGCGCCCCTTATGGCAATATTGTTCGATTCAGTACCGCCAGACGTGAAGATGATTTCCTTACTTTGGGCCCCGATAAGAGCGGCTACTGACTCCCTGGCACCTTCTAATGCCTTTCTGGCCTCAGCACCGGATTCATGAAGTGAAGCGGGATTGCCCACACTGTACTCAAAATAGGGAAGCATAGCTTCAACCACGCGTTTGTCCACTGGCGCACCAGAGGCATTATCCATATATACTCTGTCCAATCCGAGCCACCTTTCTAAAACCACATTGTCCCATCAGCTTCCAATACCAGGTCGTTAAGGGTTGCCGCCCCAACGATTTCAACTTCAGGTATGAACTCGCCTCTATCAAGACCTATCAACTGGGTGCTGGCTTCGCAGACATATAGCTTAACCCCGGCAGCTGCGGTCTGGTCAAGCACCTGTTTTAGGTCAGGAAAAATCCCGACCTGCACTTTTTCGGCTTCTCCTTTCTTAACCACGGTGATACCCATACCCAAAAAATACACGGTAGCATCAATACCCATAGCTTTGGCAGTCTGAGCAAGCACTAGAGGGGAATACAATCTTTCTGGTGTGTTCACTCCGCTGGTCTGGACATATAATAATTTTTCGTCAGCCATCTTTCCTATCTCCTTGTTCATTTAGTTCTCTCGATAAGGAACCGGAAATTGTCTCCCTGGTCCTCGAATTTCAGCAATTTATGTCCGGTCCGTTTAGCCCATCTGGGAATATCCTGGGTCGAGGCCGGGTCGTCGGTAAGCACTTCCAGTACCTCGCCAACCTCAATAGTATTAATGGCCTCTGTAGTGTTGAACACAGGAATAGGACAGAACAGACCTATGCAGTCCAGTGTCTTATATGGATGTGTTTCTGGTGTGTGGTTCACTTTTTATTCCCTTTCATTATGTATACTAATAGCATGAACCCCAATGTCATCGGAATTGTTATCTGGAACCCGGGCATGCTTGTATCGTTATCCCCAAGTGTTTCCGAATCCTGTGTCATATCGACTACAGGCACCACGAACTCTTCTCCCAATAAATCATTGATGAATTCCTGGGGAGCAGAGCGATATTTTAGTACTGCAGTGATAGAAACGGGTAAGGTCACATCCTCAGGCATTGTAAATCCATGGGTTTCGGTATCTTCACCTTTTGGTGGTATCCTGTGGTCTGACAGGATGCTCTCGGCTTCCCATATCTTATGAGTAGGATTGCCATTTGCATCGCCTACTATAGTATGGTACACAATTGCCTCAGGGTCAATATTGCCATGGTCGTCCAGGGCACCCGAGCGATAAATTTCATTCCCTTGCCCATCGATCATAGTTATATCCAGCCACATTTCCCTTGATTCGGTCAGGCCGGTTGGCAGATAATGCCCGGCTCCGATATTCTTTATGGTAACCTCGAACTCATAAGACTCACCCGGCACCACTGAGCCACCAGGTATCACTTTTACCTGTGCCGCTCTTTGCAATCTTTCCACTGACATGTCTGCATGGGTCTTGGAACCCAGGAATTCGGTCATGAATACATTCCCACCTACACCGAAATGGGTCCATATATGTTCCCGACTCGCACTTAATCCGGATGCTGGACCGGGATTAGCCTGGTATTTTGTAATACCCGGAGTCATGTGACAATCCTGGCACTGGATACCTTCGGTTGCATAGGGGCCGTTCTTCCATTCTGTATAAGTGGCTTCAAGAGGGAGCCCGTTTATAGGATGGTTAACATCATGACACATACCGCAGAATTCGGCCTTTGTATGGAGTTCGGAGTATTCCGTTTCGTGGGCTGGCGACCTTGAGTCAGCGAAAGGACCCCGCTTTATACCATCTGGTGATACGGTAAATTTCGCGTTTGCTGTGCCGTCGCTCTCAGATACCGTGTGACAGAAATCGCACTGTACACCCTTTTTGGCTATTTCACTCAGGTTGGAGCCGTCCGCTGGCGGCACTTCCCCTGAGACGACCCCGATAGGTGTGTGACATCTTGCACAGTATGTATCGGTAAGCCCGTCGGTTTCTTTACTTGCCATTTTTGACAGTGCCAGGTAGTATGGGTCTATAACGGCCTTTGAATGCATGGAACCATCCCACTGTTTGTATATTTCAGCATGGCATGACTGGCACTTTTTCAAAGGGTCCGCAAACTGGTCTGAACTGAATTCTCCTGGTGCAGTTTCGGCCAAACCCTGGATTTGGATTGCTAATATCAAAGATAAAACTAGTATCACCATTCTTCTTAACTTCATTGAACAACTCTCCTTTTCCGAATTATTGCCTCTAGAGGGTTTGATCCTTAATACACTCAAATCAATTCAAATGTATTAACCTACAGTAATATCTCTGGTACTCTCCCACAATCCGTGAATATTACATCGCTCTATAACTCTCAATGTTGCCCTTCCTGCCGCTTCCAACACAACAGTCAAAGTAATACTGGCTTTCGTAAAACCAGGGGTAAACGCAATCCTGGCCAGGAAATCCTCTCCTGCATAAAGTTCCACCCACTGGATGTGATGTGCCGGTTCCATTACATGAGGTATGCTCCCCACGGTAACACTCACTTCAAATGGTTCGCCTGGCTTTACACTGCCGGGAGATACGATCACAGGGACATGTTTCTTTTCCGCTTCGGTCAGATCTGCCGCATCAACTGGTCGGTTCATTCCATTAAAAAAATTCTTTTCTGTCATAATTTCACCTACTTTATTCAGTTATTTCACCAATTTCAGCGCTTCTCTACATGAAGCCACGCCTGGAGCGCCTGATGTGAGGAAGACCACTTCCATAGTTTCCATGATCTCTTCTTTTGTTGCACCCTGTTTCAGGGCACTTCTCATCTGTGCGACGGTACAGGATTCACAACGCTGGGACGCTACTACCGCCAGTGCCATCAACACTTTTGCCTTTGCTGTAAGGGCACCGTCTGAGAGAAGTTTCTTATCACATTTATGGTATGCTTGAAGGAAATCCGGGTCAAGATCACCGATAGTGTGCAATACTTGAGGTTCAAAACCCAATTTATTTTCGATATCCTTGATAATCTTCTTTTGTTCGGTCATTCTGGCAATTCTCCAATCAGGTTGATATAGTTCATTTCAGGAGTTCCATATCCTCGCCACAGCAGACCAGGGTCCCGCCACCGACTTTAGTCACCGTCACTTCATTACCACAGATATTGCATCGATACTTTTCGCCTTTCTCCATTACTGCCATTTTCAATAACCTCCACTACTTGTTAACAGGGATTTTGTCAATCAGATTATATAATCGTGTTGGTATCCAATTTGACTACTTCCCTGGTATTGTACATGAACAAAAAAGGATATATACTTAACTATTAATTATATACGTAACCATTAATTATCAACATAATAATGATAAAAAATTCACGCCACCAGGTGGACAAGCAATTATTGAGTGCATTCCTTGTTCTTGCCCTGACCCATAAGGAAGCCCAGGCCTATTATGCACTGGTGATCAGGGGAGTAATGACTGCTGAAGATATCAGTAAAGTCATACAGGTGCAGCACGCTATAGTGTACAGGACATTAGAGAGTTTGAGAAATAAGGGATGGATAGATTCCACTACTGACCGTCCTAAGAAGTACCGGGCAAAACAGCCGAAAACTGCGGCCGAGTCTGCAGGAAATGCGCTTATCTCAAAGGTAAATGAATCGGTGGGGCTGGTCAGCGAATTGCTGGAACCGGTGTATGATGATAACCAGGAAATGTTGCGCCAGGAGTTGTGGACCGTACGCGGGCTGGACAATGTTATCCGCAAGCTGCAGGAGATGGGTGAGAGAACGAAACAGGGGATATTCGGGAAGATAACCGGTCCTATCGATGATACTACCTTCAACCGTTTGTTCAAATGTACACCTTTAAATGTTCCGGTGAGTGTACAGATAATGGGGCCGCCTATTGTGGATATGGATCCTGGTCTTAAAAAGCGCATACTGGTAAAACGTCCGAATTTTGAAGCCCGGTGCAAGAACTTCCCTATGACCACACCCACTGCCAAGTCAAAGGAAGATTTCCTAAAAGATGTTCACGGTAACAGGTTCATAGCTATTCACCTGTTATTTGACGAGAGGGAGGCTATGTGGATAAATATACCTTACCGGGACAACGTGGTCATTGAAGAAAAGGTGTGGGCTAACTGGATAATCGACCCTGAATATATCGCAATCATCAAAGCTGAGGTATGAGATGCGGATTTGCATCCTGTATACGGGTGAGTTCGGAGCTAAAGTGGTGGGTAACCTGGTGAATCCGGGCAGTTTTTGCACATCCTGTGGTGACCTGTGTGATAAGTGCAGGGGTGGCAGGTTGTCTTTCGGGGATATGGTGTATGAGATACATGAACTGCCTGCCGGATTGCCTGAATTTATCGAAGATGCGGGTGAGTTCCTTCCAGAGATGGGTGCGTGTGACCTGATATTGGCCATGGGAATTCACCCTGACCTGCTGGCGGCCCTGCCTGTGGTGGTGAATTCCACGGGAGCGAAAGCAGTGATAGTGCCGGTGGAAGAGCCGGGATGGGCACCGCTGGGATTGCAGAAGCAACTGCGTGGAAAGCTGGAATCTATGGGTGTGGAATGCGAATTTCCCAAGCCGTTCTGTGCCCTTACGAAGACTGGCAAGCCTGTTATTGATGAGTTTGTGGAAATGGGATTCGGCAGGCCTGAACTGGAAATATGTCTCGGCGACGATGGGCAGACCTTTACGCATGTACGGGTGTTGCGGGATGCCCCCTGTGGTTGCACATGGTATGTTGCAAAGAAGTTGAAGTGGTCTGATGTTGCAGGTTATAAGGAGACGGTGTCAGAGGCTCACCATGCTTACCCGTGCACGGGAAGTATGGAGCGGGACACTGAGCTTGGGGATACTATTCTGCATGAGGCGGGGTATATTATCAGGGATGCTGTGGAGCGGGGGATGGAAGCCGACTGAAAAATAATCTCTGTCAAGTATTATTTCTCTTACAAAAAACACTCAAATCCAAAATTACTAAATACCCTGTAACACATATCATACAATGGTGACATATGAACATAACCATCCGTAACATTGACACCCAGCTATACCGTGAAATAAAAGCCGAAGCCACTCGTGAAGGCATCAACATAGGCACAGCCATAAACAGCGCAATCAGGTTGTGGTTGAACCGCAAACGTGCACAGGTAAGACCAGGGCGTTCTTTCCTTGAACTTGAGTCAATGGATTTCGGACCCGGGACCGAGAATCTCAGTGAAGAGCACGATAAGTATCTGTATGGTGAATAAATGGCAGTCCTGCTCGACACCAGTTACTTTGTAGCATATATCAACAGCCGCGACAGGAACCACCAGCGTTCAAGGGAACTATCACCTGACATTTTCGCGGGTAAATACGGCCCGACAGTGGTTACCGACCATATTTTCGATGAGACCATAACCACCTGCATGCACCGGGTCAATAATACACCTGAGATTGAAAGATTAGGTGACTACATACTGGATTCTGAAATTGAATTATTCCAGGTAAATGATGCACTTTTCAGGGAAACATGGGACCTGTTCAAGAAGTACCATTACAGTTTTACTGACTGCACTTCGGCAGTCTTTTCTAAAAAAAATGGGATTCAATACATTGTTACATTTGACCATCATTTTGATACATTTAAGTGGTTGAATAGAATATGTTGATAACAATACATAAAAAAAAGGTGAAATAAATGGAAATAACTATGCATAAGTACAAGGACATGGACCTGAAAGGTGCGACGCTCATCAATGGTTTCCCTTCCAGCAGTTTGATGAACTCTATCGTAGCCAGTTACCTGGTAAATGCTATGGACCTGGACCAGATATGTGGTCTTGATGCTGATGAGTTCCCGCCGATTGCTATGATATATGATTCAAAACCCAAATTCCCTGCCCGGATATATGCTAATGAGGAGGCAAAACTGGTTGTATTCCTTTCAGAGTTCACACCACTTCCTGAGATGGCCAGGGATATTGCCAGGTTTATGTTGTCTTTTGCCGAGGATAAGGGGTGCAGCCGGATACTATCTCCTGAGACCCAGATAATTGAGAATGACGGATTCAAACTTCTTGGTGTAGGGAGTACCGATGCTTCCCGGAAAGAGTTGGCAGATATGAAAATGGATCAACTGGTGCATAGTATGATCGCAGGTATCTCGGGTGTTTTGCTTAATGAAGGAAGGCTACGCAACTTAAATGTGATAGTACCCGTTGCACAGCGGGGACCTGATACTTCAGATGCCAGGACTGCTGCAAGGGTAGTTGAAATAATTGATAAGATGATACCTACCATCAAGATAGACCTCAAGCCATTGTATCAGGAAGCTGAAGGTGTGGAAAAATACCTGAAAAGCCTCAGGGAGCAGGCTGCTAAACCCGCAGACCATTACGATATGTACAGTTAACGGGTGCACATCCGGTGCATTCAAATCATAAGAATAGACAACATGTTTTTACGTTTCCAAGATAAAATAACTTTAGTCCAGGTGCAGGAAAATGACCGATATTGCTACAAATGTTCTGAAAAATGTCCTTTTACAGCACGATGAAATTGTAGCAGCATATTTATTCGGTTCCCATGCGAGAGGATATGCCAGAAACGACAGCGATATAGATGTTGGGATATTACTTTCAGATGACCGGTCGGGTAGTGGAATGTATCCCATGCAGATCGCAAGAGAATTAAGAGATGCCTGTAAGACGAAACGGGACATAGATGTTAGAATACTGAATAATGGGACCTTGAGGTTTCTTCATCAGGTTTTAAAAGGCAAACTGTTGTTCTGCAGGGAT
Organism: ANME-2 cluster archaeon; assembly: GCA_019429385.1. Classification (NCBI taxonomy): domain Archaea; kingdom Methanobacteriati; phylum Methanobacteriota; class Methanomicrobia; order Methanosarcinales; species ANME-2 cluster archaeon. Next base: position 48,979 of record JAHYIS010000014.1, read on the forward strand.
GAAAAGAAAAGGATCGAGTTTGAAACTTCTGTGATCAGCAGGTATCTTGATTTTAAACCTATTTTTCAAGAGTATGATAGGATGCGTAAATTGAGGGTACTGCAATGATAAGAGTCATGATACTAATCCGGTAACAGAAACAATTATCTATCAACCGACTATTAATTCCCTCCAGACATGAATGAACTAAACCCCTGGAAATCCACCTCCATTGACGACTACCAGAAACTGTTCGAAGAATTCGGGATATCCCGGTTTGACGAGCTGCTGCCCCTAATCAAGAATCCCCACCGCTTCATGCGCCGGGGTATCATCTTCGGGCACCGCAGTTACGATTCTATAGTGGATGCCATGAACTCAGGGAAACCCTTTAGCGCCATGAGCGGATTCATGCCTTCGGGCCGCGTCCACCTGGGCCATAAGATGGTGATGGAGGAGATCATCTGGCACCAGCAGCAGGGCGGGACCGTGTTCATGGCCGTGGCTGATATGGAGGCACACAGTGTCAGGGGTATTTCGTGGGAAGATTGCAAACGTATCGGGGTAGAGGAATACATTCTCAGCCTCATCGCCCTGGGATTCGAGCCAGAAGGCGGTCGTATCTATTCCCAGTCCACCAGTCATGAGGTCCGTGACCTGGCCTTTGAACTGGGTGTGAAGGCGAACTTTTCTGAGCTGAGTGCCATCTACGGATTCAATGGCGAGACCAATATCGCACACATGGTCTCAGCCACCGTGCAGAGTGCTGATATCCTGCACCCTCAACTTCAGGAGTTCGGAGGACCGCGCCCGGTAGTTATTCCGGTAGGTGCGGACCAGGACCCCCATATCAGGCTGACCAGGGGTCTGGCCGATAAGGTGAACATGTTCCATGTGTTCCAAAAGGACGGGTTGGTTAAGATATATTCCAAATCGGCACCAGAGAAGGCATTTAAGACCCTTGCAAAACGTCTTAGCGTAGATTTTGATGACAGTGGTATAACAATGTTCCAGGGACATATCGATGTGAAAGGCGATATCGGCCATGTCCGGGATGCGGTCAGGGATGTGGAACTGCTGGTTGGAGGTTATGCATTCTTACCCCCTGCCTCAACGTACCACAAGTTCATGACCGGGTTGCAGGGGGGAAAGATGAGCAGCAGCATACCTGACAGTATCATTGCCCTGGCCGAGGAGCCTAAGGCTGCTGGCAAGAAGGTAATGCGTGCCAAGACCGGCGGGCGCATGACGCTGGAAGAGCAAAAAGAGCAGGGTGGCGAACCTGATAAGTGTACCGTGTATGAATTGATGCTCTACCATCTGGTGGAGGACGATAACGAGGTGCTGGAGGTCAAACAGCAGTGCCTTGCCGGGGATTTGATGTGCGGTACCTGCAAGAAGCGGGCAGCAGGGCTTATGGAAGAGTTCCTGGTCGACCACCAGAAGAAGCGTGAGGCTGCAAAGAAGCGGTTGCCCGAGTTCGGGATCGACTACAGGTTCTGATACTCTTTTTCATGTATCTTTTTCATCAGGCCGTTCAGGGTATTGAACGAGCGGGTGGTTACCATCATCTCTTTGCCGAACAGGTCTTGGAGTACTGCCTGGATGCGCAGTCCGACTTCAGCATAGTGGATGCCTGTCTTCACGAAGATGATGTTGTCAGGTTTGTACAGGTCAATGATGCGCAGGCTGTCGTCCTCGATATCCATCAGCCGGGTTTGCATCTCTTCTACGGTTATGCGGTTGCGACCGAACATGTTCAGCCCTCTGATAAATGCCACTCCGAGTTGTGCCATAGAAGTGTGTCTTATTCTGCCGGTATATATGAATATTGAAGGAGTGCGAGTGCAACAGTGTCGATCACTCTGTCCATTTCTCAGATAAGAATCATAAATTTTAAATATCTTAGCCCAATCCCCTAGCCCTTAGAACAGGTGAT